>NZ_JBHZCY010000079.1:0-43895 GCF_042786665.1 Kitasatospora sp. NPDC059146
CAAAACCCCCCCCTCCACCCTCGCGGGCGCCGCCCCGGGGGGCGCGGGGGGGGGGGCCGACGGCACTTCGCCGTGCGGGCTCAGTGCTCGTGCAGCGCCCACCGGCTGCCGTCGACCCGCGCCGCGCCCGGCAGGGCGATCAGCTCGGGCTTGAACAACGGCGGCGCGCCCATCGCGGGCTCCCAGGTCGCCAGCGACTCGTCCTGGGGGACCTCGATCCGCCGGTCGGCGGCCAGGTCGGCGACCACCTTGAGCAGCAGCCGCACCCCGAGCGGCGCCAGGTGGTCGCGCCACAGGCTCTGCGCGGTCGAGCCCGGCGGTACGAACAGGTGCTGCTGGGCGGCGATCGGGCCGCCGTCGGTGCGCTCGGTCAGGTGGTAGACGCTTCCGCCGGTCACCTTGTCGCCGTCGCGGATCGTCCACCGGATCGCGTCCCGGCCGCGGTGCAGCGGCAGCAGGCTGGGGTGGTAGCCGATGGTGGCGACGGCGGCCCGGGCGCGGGTCTCCCGGCCGAGGAAGGCGTGCGAGTGCGCGGCGAGGATGACGTCCACCCCGTCGGGGACGTGCCGGGCCCGCAGTTCGGCCGAGTCCGTCCAGGGGATGTCCCTGGGGAACGCCCAGGCCCGTACGCGGTCCCAGCACATCGCGTCGGCCTCGTCGGACCGCCCTCTGCGCAGCCGGGGCGCGGCCGCACCGACGATCTTGTGTCCGCCGTCCAGCAGGGCCTCCGCGACCTGCACCGCGAACGCCCCTTGTCCCGATAGGTAGATGTTCAACCGTCCTCCTGCGCTCACTGGTCGGGTCGGGTCGGGTCGGGTCTCGGTTTCGGCGTCGGCGCGTCAGTCGGCCCCGTCCAGTCCGGCCCCGTCCAGCCCGGCGCGGTCGGGCTCGAAGCGCACCGGCAGGGTGGCGAACCCGGTCAGGAAGTTGGAGCGGATCGGCCGCGGCTCGGCGGTCAGGTCGAAGCCGGTGGTGAAGTCCCGCAGTGCCCCGAGCAGTTCGGCGATCTCCACCTTGGCCAGGTAGGAGCCCACGCAGAAGTGCGGGCCGTACCCGAAGGCCAGGTGCTTGTTGGGGGTGCGGCCGAGGTCGAAGTGCTCGGGCCGGTCGAAGACCCGCTCGTCCCGGTTGCCGGAGGCGTGCCAGAGCGTGACGATCTCGCCGGGCCGCAGCCGTACGCCGTGCACCTCGGTCTCCCGGACGACGCTGCGTCCGAAGTGCAGGGTGGGCGAGGCCCAGCGCAGCACCTCGTCCACGGCCGTCCCGAGCTCGACCTCGCCCCGCTTGAGCCGGTGCCACTGGTCGGGCCGGGCCGCCAGGGTCCGGACGCAGTCGATCATCGTCAGCCGGCTGGTCTCGTCGCCGCCGATGATCAGGCTGTAGCAGTTGAGCACCACGTCCTCGTCGGTCAGCGGCACGCCGTCGATCGAGCTGGCGACCAGCATGCTGATCACGTCCTCGCCGGGGTGCTCGCGGCGCTCCTCGACGACGTCCATGAAGTACATCAGGATCTCGTTGCGGGCCATCTCGGAGTCGACCTCGTCGACGTCCTCGTCGTCCGCCGAGAGCGCCGCCCTGGTGAGGCCGAGCAGGTGGTCCTGGTCCTGCTCGGGCACGCCCAGCAGGCTGCAGATGGTGGTCATCGGGATCCGGGCGGCGATCTGCTCGGCGAAGTCGCAGCCGCCGGAGGCGACCGCCGCGCGGATCCACCGCCGGGTGTTGGCCCGGACGGTGGTGGCCACCTCGTCCAGCACCCGTGGGGAGAGCACCCGTTGCAGGATCTTGCGCAGCTCGTGGTGGCGGTGCCCGTCGGTGACGGCCAGCATCCGGCCCGCCCCGGCGTCGCCGCCCTCCAGCAGGGTGACCAGGACGTTGCCGCGCTCGGAGGTGAAGTGCGCGTCGTCCCGGTAGGTGGCCAGGATGTCCTCGTGCCGGGAGAGCACCCAGAACCCGCGCCGGCCGTCGGCCGGGGGGTTCCAGTGCAGCGGCGCCTCGTCCCGCAGGGTGCGCCAGTACCCGACGAGGTCGAGGCCGGGATCGGCGAAGGTGGCCGGGTCGCCCAGGTCCACGGCGGCCGGGGCGCGGGTCGGGGTCGGGGCCGGGGTGCGCACGGTCACCAGTCCGTGCGCCAGAACCGGCGCGGCTGGAAGGGGTAGGTGGGCAGCGGCACCCGGTGGCTGGCCTCGCCGCGGTGCAGGGCGTCGAAGTCCACCGGCCGGCCGCCCACCCAGGCGGCGGCCAGCTCGGCCAGCGCCCCGGCGTCCCGGCCGGCCGGCACCAGGCCGTGGTCGGTGCGGGCGAACGCGCCCGCATCGACGGCCGGGGCGGCGGCGGTCGAGGTGACGACGCCGCCCGCGGGCTCCCCGGCGAGCGCCGCGATCAGCTCCTCCCGGCTGCGCACCACGGCCGCCCAACGGCGGGGCAGCACCTTGCGGCCGAGGTTGAGGCTGTAGCAGACGTCGTCCAGCCGCAGCGTCGGGTCGGCCGCCAGCCGCTCCCGGAGCCGGGTGCGCTGGCGGGCCAGGGTCTCGTCGTCCAGGGCGGACAGGGTGGCCAGCCGGGGCCGGCCCGCCTCCTCGGGCTCGCGCCGGGCCGGGGCCGGCGGCTCCTCCAGCAGCAGGTGGGCGTTGTAGCCGCCGCCGCCGATCGAGGTGATGCCCGCCCGGCGGATACCGGACTCCGGTTCCCAGTCGGCCCCTTCGAGCTGCGGCACGAACGGCGTGCCGGGCAGGTCGAGGTCCGGGTTGACCTCGGTCAGGTTGATCGTCGCCGGGAGCTGCCGGTGGTACAGCGCCAGCGCGGCCTTGACCGCCCCGAAGCCGCCGGAGACCACGCCGCCGTGGCCCACGTTGCCCTTGACCCCGCCGATCGAGGTGGTCGCGGTCTGCTTGCCGAACGCCATGGTCGCCGCGTGCACCTCGAGCTCGTCGGTCATCGGCAGACCGAGCCCGTTGGCCTCGTACATGCCCACCGTCTCGGGGGCGACGCCGCCGACCTCCATGGCGCTCGCGATGCAGGCGCTCAGCCGCTCGGGCTGGGCCAGGCCGTAGGCCATCGCGCTGACCCCGTTGTTGTTCACGGCCGAGCCCTTGACCACGGCGTAGACGTGGTCGCGGTCGGCGACGGCGTGCCCCAGCGGCTTGAGCAGCACGGTGACCACGCCGCTGGACAGCGCGGTGCCGGTGCCGTTGGCGTCGAAGGGGCGGCAGTGGCCGTCCCGGGACAGGATCCGGTTCTCCTCCCACAGGTGGCCGCGCGGGTGCGGCAGCCGCACCATCGCGCCGCCCGCGACCGCCAGGTCGGTCTGGCCGAGCAGCAGCGACTGACAGGCCAGGTGCACCGCGTAGTGGAAGCCCGCGCAGACGGCCGCGACGGTGACGGCCTCGCCGGTGAGCCCCAGGTAGTACAGGGCGTTGGAGGTCATGGTGTCCGGCGACCAGGCCAGGCTGGCCTCGATCGCCTCCGGGCCGACCGACACCCGGTCCGGCGGGGAGCTGTAGAGCGCGGCGGTCTGCGGGTTGTTGGCGCCGTACATCCCGATCTCGGCGTCCAGCCGCTCCGGGTCGTAGCCGCCGTCCTCCAGCGACTCCCAGGCGCTCTCCAGGAACAGCCGGTTCTCCGGGGTCATCGCGGCGGCCATCCGGTCGCTGATGCCGAACACCGAGGGGTCGAACCTGTCGTAGGTGTCCAGCACGCCGCAGGCGCGCACGTAGAAGGGGCTGTGGATCAGGGTCTCGTCGACGTGGATGTCGTCCTTGGCCAGGAAGGAGATCGACTCCCGGCCGTGGACGAGGTTGTCCCAGAACTGTTCCTTGGTACGGGCGCCGGGGGCCCGTAGCGACATGCCGATGACGGCCACGTCGCCCGGGTCGTAGTCCTGCTCGGGGGCCTGCTCGGGGTGGTCGGTCATGGAAGGCTCCTGCTCCGTGGTGGGGTGGGGCGGCTCGGGTCGCGGGCTCAGCGGTCGCCGGCCGGGCGTCCGCGCAGGGCCGCGCGGCGGGCGCCGGCCCGGCGGCGGGCCGACTGCACCACCTCGGGGGTCGCGCCCTCCTCCTCGTCGAGCCAGCGGGCGAGCGAGGCGATGTCGCGGAAGCTGAACAGGTCGGGCACCCGAACCCGCCGGTCGAAGCGACGGGTCATCAGCCGGGCCAGCCGGATCAGCAGCAGCGAGTCGCCGCCGAGGTCGTAGAAGGCGGCCTGGACGTCGATGCCGGACGGTTCGAGGTCGAGCAGCTGCCCCCAGATCTCGGCCAGGGCGAGCTCGGTGGGCGTGCTCGGCGCGGTCGTCGGCCCGCCGGTGCCGGCGGCCGGCGGCTCGGGGAGCGCGCTGCGGTCCAGCTTGCCGCCCGGCCCGAGCGGCAGCGCGGGCAGCACCACCAGGGTGGCGGGCACCAGGTAGTCGGGCAGTTCGGCGGCGAGCCGGGCGGTGACGGCGCCCTGGAGCGCCGCGTCCAGCCGGGGCCCGTCCGGGGCGGGGCCGTCGCCCGCGGGCACCAGGTAGCCGACCAGCCGGTTGCCGCGGACGGCGGCGGCGGCCTCCCGGACCTCGGGGCAGCCGGTCAGCCGGGCCTCGACCTCCTCCAGCTCGATCCGGTAGCCGCGCAGCTTGACCTGGTGGTCGGTGCGGCCGAGGAAGCGCAGCTCACCGTCCTCGGTGAACGCGACCAGGTCGCCGGTGCGGTACATCCGCCCGCCCGGGTGGAACGGGTCGGGCAGGAAGCGCTCGGCGGTGGTCTCCGGCCGGTTGACGTAGCCGTGCGCGACCCCGGCGCCGCCGAGGTACAGCTCGCCCGGGGCGCCGGTCGGGACGGGCCGGCGCTGCTCGTCCAGCACGTACACCAGGGCGCCCTCGGTCGGCGGGCCGATCGTCGGCTCCTCGGCCGACTCCTCGGGGACGAGGCCGAAGGAGCAGAACACGGTGCCCTCGGTGGGGCCGTAGGCGTTGAACACCCGGGTCGCGCCGGTCTCCCGGTACGTCCGGTCGACCAGCTTGCGGCGCAGCGCCTCGCCGCCGAACACCACGGTGCGCAGGTTGGGCGGCAGCGCCCCGGCGTCGAGCAGGCCGTTCATCACCGACGGCACGGCGTTGAGGTGGGTGATCCGGTCGGCGTACCGGCTCTCCGGCAGGTGCACGGCGCTCTCGACCAGCACCACGGCGCCGCCCCGGCACAGCGCGTTGAAGATCTCCATCACGGACATGTCGAAGCAGACCGAGCTGGCCGCCGCGACCCCGCTCAGGTCGCAGCCCTCCAGGACGCGGTCCATCGCGGCGAGCATCGCCACCGCGCCGCCGTGCCGCACCGCCACGCCCTTGGGCCGGCCGGTGGAGCCCGAGGTGTAGATGATGTACGCGGTGTCCCCGGGCACGACCGGGACGGGCCTCGCGCCCGGCTCGGTGCGCACCGCGGCGCCGTCCAGCACCAGCACGGTCGGGCCGGGCGGGCAACTCGCCCGGGAGGCGGGGGTGGTGAGCAGCAGCCGGGTGCCGCTGTCCTGCACCATGAGGCCCAGCCGGTCGGCGGGGTAGTTCGGGTCCAGCGGCAGGTAGCAGGCGCCGCTGCGCAGCGCGGCCAGGAGGGCGACCAGCAGGTCGGGGGTGCGTTCGACGCAAATCCCGACCGGGACGCCCGGGCCGGCCCCGGCGGCGGTCAGCCGTTCGGCCAACTCGGCCGATCGGCGGTCGAGTTCGCCGTAGCCGAGGACGCCGGCCTCGGCGTACACCGCGATCGCGTCGGGGTTCTTGGCGGCCAGTTCGACGAAGGCGGAGTGCAGGGTGTCGGTCACCGGTCCGCCTCCTCGGGCAGGCCGGCCGGGGCGACGGCGCCGAGGGCGAGGCCGGGCCGGGCGATCGACTCGAAGAGCACGGTGCGGTACAGCGCGAGCAGTGCGGTCACGGTGTGCCTTTCCAGGTAGCTCGGTTTGAACTGGACGTGGCCGGCCACTTCGCCGTCGATGTCGGCCATCGAGATCTCCAGGTCGAACTTGGCGAGGTGGCGGCGCACCTGGAGCGGTTCGAGCGGCAGGGCGCCGTCCGGGGTGAGGGTGGAGCCGACGCCGTGGAAGAGCTTGACCGAGCGGGGGAAGGCCTCCGAGGACAGCCAGTTGACCACCACGTCGAACCACGGGGAGCGGCCCTCGGCGCGCGGCGGCCGGAGCCGGGAGGCCAGCAGGTCGAGGGGGTAGTTCATGTGCTCCAGCAGGCCGAGCGAGAAGTCGTGCACCTCGCGCAGCAGGTCGCGGAAGCTGCGGTCGGCGGCCGGGTTGGCCCGGACCAGCACGGTGTTGAGGTAGTAGCCGACGGCGGACTCCCAGCCGGGCTCGGCCCGTTGGGCGATCGCGGTGGCCAGCACCGCGTCCTCGGTGCCGACCGCGCGGTTGAGGGTGGCGAAGAACCCGGCCAGCACCACGGTGCTGATCGACACGCCCTCGCGCAGCGCGAACTCCCGCAGCAGCCGGGTCTCCTCGGCGCTCCAGCGGAACGCCAGGTCGCGGCCCTCGTAGGTGACGCCCGGCGGCCGCTCCCGGTCGGACAGGTCGAGGTGGGCGGGCGGGTCGGCCAGCTTCGCCGACCACCAGTCCAGCGCCGCCGCGGCGGCCGGCCCGGCCAGCCACTGCCGCTCCCATGCGACGAACTCGGTGTACGGGGCGGCCGGTGCGTCGGCAACCGGGTCGGCGCCTTGGTCGGCGCCCTGGTAGGAGGCCTGGTAGAAGGCCTGGAGTTCGCGGATCATCACATCGGCGGAGGCCGCGTCCGAGGCGATGTGGTGGACCAGCACCAGCAGGTAGTGGTCGGCCGGGCCCCGGCCCAGCAGGACGACCCGCACCAGCGGCCCGTTGTCGAGGTCGAGCGGCCGGTGCCCCTGCCGGGCCAGCTCCTCGCGGGCCTGCTCCTCGTCCAGCGCGGAGCCGTCCAGCGCCAGGAACTCGTACACCGGTTCGTCCAGGACGACTTGGTACGGCCGCCCGCCCGCCTCGACGAAGAGGGTGCGCAGCGCCGGGTGGCGGGCCGTCACGGCCCGGACGGCGCGCTCCAGGGCCTTCTCATCGACCGTGCTGCGGATCCGGGCGGTCACCATGAAGTTGTAGGGGACGGCGTCCGGCGAGACCATCTGCATGAACCAGAGCGAGGCCTGGCCGTGCGAGGCGGGTGCCAGGGCGAGGCCCAGGTCGTCGGCGCGCAGCTGCTCCAGGGCCGGTGCGTCGGTGGCGTCCAGCAGGCCGCGGGCGTCCAGTTCGTCGAGCAGTTCCTCGGCGTCCAGCTCGGAGAGTTCGTCGAGGAAGGCGTGGTCCGCCGGGCGGGCGGGGGCCGGTACGGGAGTCGGCGCGGCAGTCGGTGCGGGGGCGGTTGCGGGCGTGCTCGCGGGGGCGCCGCCGCCGGTGAGCTCGACGAAGTGGCCGACCACCTCGGAGATCGGGCGGCCGTCCAGGAACACCACCGGCGACACCCGGTGCCCGAACAGCGCCTGCATCCGGTTGACCAGCCGGATCCCCACCATCGAGTCCAGGCCGAAGTCCCGCAGGCAGGCGTCGGTGTCGAAGCCGCTCACCGGCACGCCCAGCGCGTCGGCGAGTTCGGCGAGGACGACCTCCGCCACCGGCCGGGCCGCGGGCTCGGGCCCGGCCTGCACGACGGCCTGCACGTCGGCTTGTACGACGGTCGCCGCCGCGGGCGCGGTGGCGACCGGCGCAGCCGTCGGGGCGGCCGGGGCCCGTGGGGCCTGCGGCTCGGTGTCGATCCAGTAGCGCTCCTTCTGCCACGCCACCAGCGGGGTCTCCACCGGCTCGACGTCGTCGTCGAACAGCGGGTCGAAGGTCAGCGGCAGGCCCCGGACGTACAGCGAGGCGGCCGCGCCCAGCAGGCAGCGCAGGTCGCTCTCCTCGCGCCGCAGCGAGTTGACCGCGTGCACCCGCGCCCCGCGGGTGAGGGCGATCTCCTCGACCGCGCCGCGCAGCGTCTCGTGCGGGCCGATCTCGACGAAGGTGCCGACGCCCCGGTCGACCAGCGCCCCGATGGTCTCGGCGAAGCGGACCTGGTTGCGCAGGTTGTGCACCCAGTAGTCCACGTCGGTGGCCGGGTTGACCGCCTCGGCCAGCGCGGTGGAGTGGAAGTCGATGACGGGCGGCAGCGCGGTGATGCCCTCGATGCCCTCGCGCAGCGGCTGGAGCAGCGGGTCCATCCCCGGGCTGTGCACCGGCCGTTCGACCCGGATCCGGCGGACCGACACCCCCTCCCGCCGCAGGTCGGCCTCCAGGGCGTCGACGGCCTCGGGCGAGCCGGAGACCGCCGCGCTGGTGGGGCTGTTGACCACGGCGACGGCCGCGTGCGCGGCGTACGGGGCGAGCCGGGGCAGCAGCTCCGCCTCCGGCAGGTCGACCGAGATCATCGCGCCCGCGGCCGCCTTGCGTTCGAGCAGGTGCGAGCGGGTGACCACGACCCGGGCGGCGTCCTCCAGCGACAGCGCCCCGGCCACGCAGGCGGCCGCGACCTCGCCCAGGCTGTGCCCGACCACGGCGGCCGGCTCGACGCCGAGCCCGAGCCAGACCTTCGCCAGCGACACCTGGAGGGCGAACAGCACCGGCTGCTGGACGTCCATCTCCTCGTACCGGGCCCGCTCGGCCGGGGCGGCCAGCTGCTCCAGCACCGAGCAGCCGCCGGCCGCGCGCACGGCGGCGTCGCAGGCGGTCATCCACTCGCGGAACCCGGCGTGGGAGCGCAGGAGTTCCCGGCCCATGCCGACCCACTGGGTGCCGCCGCCGGAGAACACCAGCGCCACCCGGCGGTCGACGTTCCCGGAGACCGCCCCGGTGACGACCTCGGGGTGCGGCCGGCCGGACGCGACCCGGGCGAGGCCGTCCAGGACGTCCTGCCGGCTGCGGGCGAACAGCGCGATCCGGTGGTTGTGGTGGGTGCGCCGGGCGGCGAGGGTGTACGCGAGGTCGGCGACCCGCAGGCCGGGGTCGCGTTCGACGCGGTTGGACAGTTCGCGGCAGGTGTCGGCCAGCGCGCCCGCCGTGCGGGCCGTGACGGGCACCAGGTGCAGCCGGCCCGCCGGGGCGGGGTCGGCCTGGCCGGGGGCGGTGTGCCGGCCCCGGTCACCGGCCAGGAAGGGGTGCGCCGGGACGGCCAGCCCGGCCGCGTACAGCGCGCCGAGCGAGCCGAGCAGGGTGACGGCCTCGTCCTCGCCGCGCCGCAGCGAGGGCAGGGTGGCGGCGGGGAGCAGTTCCGACACCGACTTGAGCAGCAGCGGGTGCGGGCTGAGCTCGATCACCGCGTCGACGTCGTACCCGCGCAGGCCGGTCAGGGCGTCGACCACCCGGATCTCCCGGCGCAGGTTCTCCGCCCAGTAGTCCGGGCCGAGTTCGGCGCCGTCCACGGCCTCGCCGGTGACGGTGGAGATCATCGGGATCCGGGTGCTCCGGGGGCGGATGCCGTCGAGCTCCACCTTCAACGGGGCGAGCACGTGGTCGACCAGCGGGGAGTGCGGGGCGTGGCCCATCCGCACCCGGTGGTTGGTGACACCCGCGTCGGTGAGCCGCCGGACCAGGCCGTCGATCTCCTGCGGGGTGCCGGTGACCAGGGTGGAGCGCAGGCCGTTGCGGCCGGAGAGGGTGAGCCCGCCGGTCAGGTACGGCGCGACCTCGTCCGCGGCGGTCATCACCACGATGCCCTCGCCCCGCCCGACGGCCAACTGCTGGAGCAGCCGGCCGTGGTGGGCGGCCAGCCGGGAGGCGTCGTCGAAGTCGAGCGCGCCGGCCACGTGGGCGGCGGCGAACTCGCCGACGCTCTGCCCGACCACCACGTCCGGCTCCACGCCCAGCGCGCGCCAGGTCTCGGCCAGCGCGACCTGGAGGGAGAACAGCAGCGGCTGGAAGACGTCCATGTCGTCCAGTCGGCCGTCCGGGGAGAGCAGTTGCTCGACCAGGGAGAAGCCCAGCAGCTCCTTCATCCGCCGGTCGGAGCGCAGCATCGAGCGGCGGAACACCGGCATTCCGGCCAGTAGCTGGCGGCCCATGCCGACCCACTGGGAGCCGTTGCCGGAGAACAGGAACGCCACCCGCGGGCGGCGCCCGGCCGCCTCGCCGACGCTCAGCCCGCGGGCCGGCGCCCCGGCGCCGAAGGCGTCCAGCTGGGTGCGGAGTTCGGCCAGGTCCCGGGCGGCGGCCGCGAGCCGGAACGCCCCCTCGCCGGGTGCGCGGCGGCACAGTTCGCGCAGGTCGGTGGCGTCGCGCAGGGCGCGGGCCCGTTCCGCCAGCGCCTCCGGGGAGTCGGCGGCCAGCAGCAGCAGGGAGCCCTCGGGGCGCGGCAGTTCCTCCACCGCGACGTGGCAGATCGCGCCGCCGAAGCCGAAGGAGCTGACCCCGCCCCGGCGGGCGTCGGAGCGCCGCGGCCAGGGCGTCAACCGGTCCTGGACGGTCATCCGGTACTCGTCGAAGAGGATCTGCGGGTTCGGCGTGCTGTAGTGCAGGCTCGGCGGCAGCACGCCGTTGCGCATCGACAGCGCCAGCTTGACCAGCCCGACGATGCCCGCCGCCGCCTCCAGGTGGCCCACGTTGGACTTGACGGAGCCCAGCCGCAGCGGCTCGGTGCGGTCGCCGCCGAGGACGGCGCCGATCGCATTGGCCTCGATCGGGTCGCCGAGCGGCGTCGCCGAGCCGTGGCACTCGATGTAGTCCACCAGGTGCGGGTCGATGCCGGCCCGCCGGTACGCGGTGCGCAGCATCTTCTCCTGCGCCTGCGGGTTCGGCGCCGTCATCCCGTTGCTCAGGCCGTCGTTGTTGGAGGAGCTGCCCTTGATCAGGCAGTACACCGGCAGGTCGCGCTCCAGGGCCACGCTGAGCGGCGCGAGAACGACGACACCGGCGCCCTCGCCGCGGACGTAGCCGTCGGCCCGGGCGTCGAAGGACTTGCAGCGGCCGTCCGGGGCGAGCGCGCCCATCGCGTCCATCGCGGTGTAGTAGTCGGAGACGAAGCTCAGGTTGACGCCGCCGGCCAGCACGAGGTCGCTCTCGCCGAGCTGGATCGACTGGCAGCCGACGTGCACCGAGACCAGGGAGCCCGCGCAGGCGGCGTCGATGGCCATGCTCGGGCCCTGCAGCCCCAGGACGTAGGAGACCCGGTTGGCGATGATGCCGTCGTGCATGCCGGTCGCGGTGTGCGGGGTGATCTGGGCGTCGGGCCCGCGGTAGTGCGCCAGGGCGGCGTAGTCGCCCCAACAGGAGGCCATGAACACGCCGGTGTCGCTGCCGAGCAGGGTGTGCGGGGCGATGCCCGCGTCCTCCAGGGCCTCCCAGCACAGTTCCAGGACCAGCCGCTGCTGCGGGTCCATCTGGACGGCCTCGCGCGGCGAGATGCCGAAGAACAGCGGGTCGAACCGGTCGATGCCGTCGACGAACCCGCCCCAGCGGACCGCGTCGTTCATCAGCGCCCGGCGCGCGGCCGGGACCGGTCCGACGGCGTCACCGCCCTCCACCAGCAGCCGCCAGAACGCGGACGGGTCCGGACCGCCGGGGAAGCGGCAGCCGATGCCCACGACCGCGACCGGCTCGTGGGGACGGGCGCCGCGCTCGGCGCCCCGGGCGGGCTGCGCCTCGCGCGGACCCTCGACCAGGGCCCGGGCCAGCTCGCCGACGGTCGGGTACTGCCAGAGCCAGGTGGCGGGGACGGCGCGTCCGAGGAACGCGGACAGCTCGGCGGCGAGCGCCACCGACCGCGCGGAGTCCAGCCCGTACCGGTGCAGCGGGGCCCGGGGGTCCAGGGTGTTCGCGGACACGTCCAACAGTGCGGATACGCGGGAGAGCAGGAAGTCCGTGACGGCGGACGGGTCCGGCACCGTGCGTTCTTGGGGCATGGCGACTCCCTGGGCAGGGCGGAAGGAGGGAACGGGGAACGGGGGAATGGACGGGGGAACGGGCGGGGCAACGGGTGGGTCGGGACTGCCCGGCCGGACGGCTCGCGACAGCCTGGATCAGCCGCGTGCGGACGTGCGGATCAGCGGCTCGGATCGCTCGGATCGGCTCGGGTGATCGCGCAACAGCGGCCCACTGTGAAGTTCTCGCCGACGCGTGCGGCGCGGCGCCTGCCGGCCGGTCCGTCGGCGCTGTGGTCGCCGTGGACCGCGCGGAGCTGGTGTCCCGGTCCGCCCTGGATGCGGAGGTCGATCGGAAGGCCGATCGGACGGTCGATCGGGTCTGGCGCAACGAGTGTGCGAACTGTGCGAATCGATGTGCGGCGGATCACCGGGTCTTTACCGACCAGCGGGTACGAGAGTGCCACTTGGCGATTGGTGAGACAAGCGTCGTCTGCGAGCCGGTCCGGGCAGTGGCGGGATCCGATCGCCAAAGTGTCCGATTCGACCTGCTCGATCGAACGGCTCCGGCCGAACGGCGGCGACGGCGGGTGAACCACTGCACGGCGGGCTTTCGTTCGCGCGCGATACGGCTAACCTGCCTGAAAGGTAAGGGAGTTGGAGCACGGTCGGGATTCCCCGCGAGGGGTGAGGGGTGGACAGCGGACGATCAGCGCGGGCAAGCTGACCCCCATGCCAGTTGCGAGCCCTGAGACAGCGTCAGCCTGCGTCGACCGCTCCTTAGCCCCTCGGGGCCCCGCACGGTGCCCGGCGCTTGCACCGCCCGGTGCACCGGGCCGCACCGGCCGGGCCGACCGTTCCGGCGGCCGGGCATGACCGACGTCGCGGTGCAGCCGCTGACCCGACCGGGACTGGCCCTCGGGGTGCTGGCCGGGGCGCTCGCCCTGGACGTGAGCGGCCTCGGGGTGCTCAACGCCGCCCTGCCCTCCGTCGGCAGCCGCTTCGAGCTCGCCGACACCACCCTCCAGTGGGTGATGACCGCCTACGCCGTCACCTTCGCCGGCTTCCTGCTGGTCGGCGGCCGACTGGCCGACGTGCTCGGCCGGCGGCGGGTGTTCGAGGTCGGCGTCGCCGTGTTCACCGTCTCCGCGCTGGTCGGGGCGGTGGCGCCGAACATCGGGGTGCTGCTGGGGGCGCGCGCCGTCCAGGGCGTCGGCGCCGCGCTGTCGGGACCGGCCGCGCTGGCCCTGCTCTCCGAGGCGTTCCCGGCCGGTCCGGCCCGCAACCGGGCGTTCAGCGTCTACGCGGCGGTCGGCGCCGCGAGTTTCAGCGGCGGCGTGCTGCTCGGCGGCGTGCTGACCCAGTTCCTCGGCTGGCGTTCGGTGCTGTGGTTCTCGGTGCTGCTGGGGGCCGCCGTGCTCGCGGTGACCAGGATCGGCCTGCCCGACGGCCCCGGGCACCGCGGCCGGCTGGACCTGCCCGGCGCGGTCGCCGGCACCCTCGGCCTCACCCTGCTGGTGGTCGGGGTGAGCAGCTCCGGCGCCACGGCCTGGACGGTGCTGGCCGCCGCCGCGCTCTGCCTGGTGCTGTTCGTGGTGCGGGAGCACCGCACCGCCGACCCGGTCCTCCCGCTCGGCCTGTTCCGGCTCGGCTCCGTCCGGGCGGCGAGCCTGGCGGCGTTCCTCCAGTACACGGGCTCGGTCGGGATGCTGTTCTTCGCGCCGCTGTACCTCCAGGGGATGCTGGACTACTCCCCGTTCGAGTCCGGCCTGGCGCTGGTGCCGATGTCCGCCGCGGTGTTCCTCACCGCCAACTTCGCCACCGGCCGGCTGCTGGCCCGCTTCACCCCGCGCACCCTGATGTCCGTCGGCCTGGTGCTGATCGGCGTCGGCACCGGGCTCTGGCTGGGCACCCCGCACGAGGGCTCCTATCTGGTGCACGTGCTCCCCGGCCTGGTGCTCAGCGGCATCGGCCAGGGCCTGAACTTCCCCTCGATGACCACCGCCGGGCTGGCCGGCGTCCCGGCCGAACGGCAGGGCGTCGCCGGGGCGGTCAACGTGGTGACCCAGCAGATCGGCGCGAGCGTCGGCGTGGCGCTGCTGGTCCTGGTCGCCGGGACCGGTACGAACCGGCTCGACGGCTATCACCTCGCCTACGTCACCGCCGCCGCGGCCTGTCTCCTCGGCGCCGCCGCCGTCGCCGCGGGTCGCCGCACCTGACGGGCCCCGCAGCTGACGGGCCCCGCGCCTGACGCACCCCGCACCCGGCCCGCGGGCCCCGCTCGCGACGGTTGACGGCTCCGGTCCGGTGGAGCATGCTGCTGACGAAGCCAAGCAAGCGCTTAGTCACTCGCGAAAGGCGCCACCCCGTGCCGTCCCTGCTGCTCTCCCGCCGCGACCTCGACTTCCTGCTGTACGAGTGGCTGGACGTCCCCTCGCTCACGGCGCGCCCCCGGTACGCCGACCACTCGCGGGAGACCTTCGACGCCGCCCTGGACCTCGGCGAGCAGGTCGCCACCCGGCACTTCGCGCCGCACAACAAGCGGAACGACGCCGAGGAGCCGCGCTTCGACGGCGAGCGGGTGCACATCATCCCCGAGGTCCGGGAGGCGCTGGCCGTCTTCGCGGACACCGGGCTGCTCGGCAGCGCCATGGACCAGGAGGTCGGCGGCGCCCAGCTGCCGTCCGTGGTGGCCAGCGCCTGCTTCGCCTGGTTCCAGGCCGCCAACCCGGGGACCTCCGGCTACCCGTTCCTCACCGTGGGCAACGCCAACCTGCTGCTGGCGCACGGCAGTCGGGAACAGATCGACACCTACGTCCGGCCCATGGTCGAGGGGCGGTTCTTCGGCACCATGTGCCTGTCGGAACCGCAGGCCGGCTCCTCGCTCGCCGACCTGCGCACCCGGGCGGAGCCGCGCGCCGACGGCAGCTACCGGCTGTTCGGCAACAAGATGTGGATCTCCGGCGGCGACCACGAGCTGTCCGAGAACATCGTCCACCTGGTGCTGGCCAGGATCCCCGGCGGGCCGCCCGGGGTGAAGGGCCTCTCGCTGTTCATCGTGCCCAAGGTGCTGGTCGGTGCCGACGGCACGCTCGGCGAGCGCAACGACGTCGTACTGGCCGGGCTGAACCACAAGATGGGCTTCCGGGGGACGACCAACACCCTGCTCAACTTCGGCGAGGGCGTGCACCGGCCGGGCGGCGAGCCCGGCGCCGTCGGACACCTGGTCGGCGAGCCGCACCACGGCCTCGCCTACATGTTCCACATGATGAACGAGGCCCGGATCGGCGTCGGCCTCGGCGCCGCCGCGCTCGGCTACACCGGCTACCTGCACGCCCTGGACTACGCCCGCATCCGCCCCCAGGGCCGTCCGGTCGGGGCCAAGGACCCGGACGCGCCCCAGGTGCCGATCATCGCCCACGCCGACGTGCGCCGGATGCTGCTGGCCCAGAAGTCCTACGCGGAGGGCGCGTTGGCCCTGGTGCTGTACTGCGGCCGACTGCTCGACGAGGAGCGCACCGGCGCCTCCCCGGAGGACCGCGCCCGCGCCCACCTGCTGCTGGACGTCCTCACCCCGATCGCCAAGAGCTGGCCCTCCCAGTGGTGCCTGGAGGCCAACAGCCTCGCCATCCAGGTGCACGGCGGCTACGGCTACACCCGGGAGTACGACGTCGAGCAGTTCTACCGCGACAACCGGCTCAACCCCATCCACGAGGGCACCCACGGGATCCACGGCCTCGACCTGCTCGGCCGCAAGGTCGTCATGGACGGCGGCGCGGGCCTGCGCCTGCTCGTCGAGACGGTCTCGGCGACCACCGCCCGCGCCGCGAGCGCCGGGGGCGAGGCCGCCGAGTACGCGGGGCAGCTCGACGGGGCCGTCCGGCGCATCGTCCCGGTCACCCGGCGGCTGTGGGCGACGGGGGACCCGGAGACGGCGCTGGCCAATGCCACCGTCTACCTCGAAGCGGTCGGGCACACCGTCGTGGCCTGGCTGTGGCTGGAGCAGCTGCTCGCCGCCGACGGGGGCACCGAGCCCGTGCACGAGGGGAAGCGGCACGCCTGCCGGTACTTCTTCCGGCATGAACTGCCCAGGACCGAGGCCCAGTTCAGGCTGTTGGAGAGTCTGGACCGGACTGCCGTGGAGATTCCGGACGACGCGTTCTGAGGGTGGTCCTGCCGGGGCGGAGCCACGGCCGCGGGGCCCCCGCGGGCGGGGTGGGCGGGGCCCCGCGGGGCGGGGGGGGGACGCGCGGGGGGTCGGCGACGGCACCGGCGGGCCCGGTTCGTTACCGCTGTTCGTTACCGCTGTTCGCTACCGCTGTTCGTTGTTCTCGGTTCCGGTCGGTCAGTCGAGGGTGTAGCCGAGGACGCCCTCGGCGTTCTGGCCCTCGCAGTTGAGGTCGTTGGAGTCGAAGTGCTCGCCGTTGACGGTGCAGCGGCGCAGCACGCGGGTCGCCACACCGGCCGGCGGGGCAGTGTAGAGGTACCCGAGCGTGGTGACGAACTGCTGGCCCTCGCAGTTCGAGGCCAGCGAGCTGAACGTGTCCGTGCCGCCCCACGCGCGGCACTCGTACAGCGGGGTGGTGCCGGCGACCTGGCTGCCGGAGATCCAGCCGAGGCTGCCCTCCAGGTAGTAGCCCGCGGGCGCCGCCGAGGTGGTGCTCAGGTGCTCGGGGCCGTTGTACCGGTTGAGGTTGACGGTGCCGGGGGCGGGCTGGGTGGCGCACTGGAGCTGGGCGCTGCCCTCCCAGCTGGTGACCGGCCCGATGACGGCGGACTCGGCCGACTTCGCGCCGCGGGCCGTGAGTCGGTTGTTGTTCGGCCAGGCCTGGGCGGTGCCGACCTGGAGGCACTGGGTGCTGCTGAAACCGGCCGCCCGGGCCTGGGCGAGGGCGTCGTTGAGCGCGCTCTGCTTGGCCTGGGCGGACGTCGAACCGAAGCCGTCGCCCGTGTAATTGGCCTGGGACGGGGTCGCCGAGGCGGGGATCGCGGCGGCCAGCAGCATGGTGCCGGCGGCTGCGACGATGCCCAGTGCGCGGGGGATTGCCCTCATGGTGTGGCCTTTCGTCGTGGGATCCGGTCGGGCCGGCGCGGGTGGCGGGGCCCGGAGGCGGCGGCCCGGGCCGGGGGTCGAGTTGCGGGTCCCGGCGTCCGGCCCGGCGCCGGAAGGAAAGCTAGCGAGGTCCCGGCCCGTCGTGGATCGGGGGTTTCCGCAGGCTCCCCGAGGGGGTGCCGGCCCCGGGGACTGCGGGAATCCACGATGGGCACGGACGGCGTCCGGCCGCAGGATCAGCCGTGCCGGACCGGGTCCAGGGCGCGCGCCACGGCGGCCCGGCCGCTGATCCCCAACTTCCGGTAGACCGAGGTGAGATGGGACTCCACCGTGCGGACGCTGAGGAACAGCCGGGCGGCGATGGCCTGGTTGGTGAGCCCCTGGGCGGTCAGGTCCGCGATCTCGTGCTCGCGCGCGGAGAGCGACGGCCCCTCGGGCGGGGCCGGTCGGCCCGGCGGGACGGCCGCGTCGGGCACCGTCCTGGCGCCGCGGGCCTCGGCGGCGCACCGGCCGGCCCGCCAGGGCAGCTCCGCCCGGGCCAGCAGGGCGTGCGCCCCCGCCCGGCCGAACAGCCGCCGGGCCGCGTCGGTCGCGCCCTCGTACCCGGACCGGTCGCCGTGCTCGGCGGCGATCTCGGCGGCCACCAGCTGGGCCATCCCGGCCCTGACCACGAAGCCGGAGGCGGCCAGTCCGTCCGCGGCCCGGCGGGCCAGTGCCGTCGCCCGGTCCTGCTCCCCGCGCACCCGCAGCAGCCGGGCCGAGGCCAGCGACACCACGGCGCCGGCCGCCGGCAGCCCGGCGCTGCGGGCCGCCCGTCCGGCCAGTTCCACGTGCCGGGCCACCAGGGCGGTGTTGCCCTCCGCCGCGTGCACCGCGGCCATCAGGTCGTGGCCGTGGGCGGGCATCGGGTCGCGCCACCGTCCGTCGCCCAGGTTCAGCAGCCGGGCGGCCTCGGCCGCCGACGGCGGCTGCCCGCAGACCACCGAGGCCTCCACCACGGCGTGCCGGACGACCGCGCGCCACACCGCCGTCGGCGGCTCCGGCAGGCCGAGCAGCAGCTCCAGCGCGGGGCCCGCGGCGGCCGGTCCGCCCTGCCAGGCCAGCGCCCGGAGCCGGAGCGCCGCCGCGATCGCCAGGGTCTCGGTCGCGCCGAGCTCCCGCGCCAGCTCCAGGGCCCGGTCGGCGGCGGCCCGGGCCGCGTCCAGCGGTCCCGACATCAGCAGCAACGCCGCCCGCACCGCGTGCAGTTGCGGGATGACGTAGTGGTGCTGGTGGCGTTCGGCCAGGGCGATGCCCCGCTCGATGCGCTCGGCGGTGCGCTGCCGGCGCTCCAACAGCACACCGGCCCAGCCGAGTTCGGGCAGCGCGGCGAGGGCCCGGAGCTGCCCGCGGGCGTCCAGCGAGTCGGCGAGGCGCTCGGCCGCGTCCAGCGCCCGGCGGGCGGCGGGCACCGCCCCCTGGCCGATCGCGGCGAGGCTGGTCAGGCCGTGCGCGGTCAGCCGGGTACCGGCCGAGTCGTCGCGGCGTACGGCGGCCTCGATCCGGTGCAGGCTCCGCTCCGTCCGACCGTTCATCACATCCAGCCTGGCGAGCTGGAGTTGATCGCGGACCCGGCCGCCGCCGTCCCGCTCCAGCAGGCCGTACACCCTGTCCGTGCGGCCGCGCAGCCGTTCCGCGAGGGCGACCGGGCCGGCGGCCCGCTCCCGGTCCGGGGCCGGGCCCGACAGCAGCGGGCCCAGCGCCGCGGTGGCCTCGTCCAGCCGGCCGGTGAGGGTGAGCGCCCGGCCGAGCAGCAGCGTTGTCTCGGTGCGCAGTTCGGCGCAGTCCGCCCGCTCGGGCAGCGCCGCCAGGACGGCGCGCAGCCAGCGGGCGCTGGTCACCGGCTCGGGATCGAGGACGGTACGGGCGGCCGCGGTGAGCCTCGCCAGCAGCTCCCGGTCCGCGCCCGGCGTGGCGTAGGCGGCCTGCCCGGCCCACTCCGCGAGCGGGGCCCCGCAGCGGTCGAGGTGGTCGGCGGCCCGCCGGTGCGCCCCGGCCCGCCAGGCCGACCCGGCGAGCCGGTAGAGGGCGGCGGCCGGCAGCGGCCGGGTGAAGCGGTGGCGGCCGCCGGCCGGGGCGAGGAGGCCGTGCCCGGCCAGTTCGTCGAGTGCCCCGGCCACCGCCCCGGTGGGCAGTTCGGCCACGGCCGCCACCAGCGCCGGGTCGAACTCCGGTCCGGCCACGGCGGCGGCGCGCAGCACCGTGCGGGTCCGCTCCGCCAGGGTGGCCAGTTCCCCGCGCAGCTCCGGCCCGGGCTGCCAGTCGGCGGTGGCGGGTGCCGCGGGCTGCGGCCCGAGGACGCGCGGATCGCCCGCGGCCAGCCCGGCCAGCAGGTCGGTGGGCAGTTCCGTGGGCAGTTCGGGCGGCGGCCCGGTGCACGGCCCGGCCGACGGCTCCGTGAGGGCGCGCAGGTACCGGGGGTTGCCGCCACTGGCCCGCGCCAGTAATCGGAGCCGTTCCGGTGCCGCCCCCGGCACCAGCCGGGCGATCGCGGCCGGGCCCAGGGGTGCGAGCTCGATCCACACCGCGTCGGCGTCGGCGAGGGTCCGGGTCAGCCAGGGCGGACAGCCGCCGCTGCGACAGGCCAGGACGACGGTGAACCGCCCGGTCGGCGGGCTCGCGACCAGCCGGTCGAGCAGCAGCAGCGACTCCCGGTCGGCCCACTGGACGTCGTCCAGCAGGAGGACGGGCGGGGCCCCGGCGAGTGCCTCGCGCAGCTGCCGGTGCTGCCGGTGCCCGTGCTCGGGTCCGTCGGCGTTCCCGGTTCCGGTTCCGAGTCCGTGCCCGGCCCCGCTCCCGGTTCCGGCTTCGGCCTGGTCGGCGAAGGCTTCGAGCAGGCTCCGGGCGCCGGCGTCCCAGAGCGCGTCCAGCAGCAGCCCGTACGGCACCGGGCGGCCGTCCCCGGTGGCCCGGGCCCGCGCCGGGGCCACCGGTCGTCCCGATCCGGCTGCCGTGCGCCGCAGTTCGGCCAGCAGGCGGCTCTTGCCGATGCCCGGCGGCCCCTCCAGCACGCCGACCGCCGGCCGTCGGTGGCCGGTCGTCAGCAGCCCGGTGAGCAGGCCCAGTTCGTGGTCGCGCCCGGCCAGTACGTCGTCGTCCCGAGAAGTCAGCACGAGCTGGGATGAAACCACGTCCGGGCCGCAACGCCCAGGTGTCGCACACGGAAAGCCGCCGGAGACCGCCCTGGGTGGGCGGGGCCCGGCGGTCAGCAGTACGGGACGGGATCGGTCTCGCTGGTGATGTCGGTGTCCCGCACGAAGCCGACCGCGCCGTTGTCGGCCGTGGTCAGCAGCCAGCGGGTCGGGTGCGGTCCGCCGACCCAGGCCTGGTTGTCCTCCTTGCAGGAGAACCAGCTGGGGTCGGTGTTCAGGTAGCCGACGACGGTGTTCGGGTCCGGGTAGACGTGGTTGTCGCCGACGGTGCCGAAGACCGGGGCGCCGGGCACGTTGTGGCAGTACCACCGGTTGGCGTCCCCGGGCCAGCAGTTGTCGGCCGCCGAGGCGGACGGCGCGGCCACCACGCCCAGGCCCACGGCGAGGGCGGTGGCGGCGGTGGCGGCGGTGATCCTGGCGGTGATCCGGGCGGTGGCCCTGGCAGTGGCCCTGGCAGTGGTCCTGGCGGTGCGGAACGGGTTGGACATGGCGTGCTCCTGGTGCTGTGCGCGCGGGTCGGTTCGGCGCGCAGCATGCTCGGCGGCCCCGGCGTGTCACACCTCCGGTGGGCGGGGTGGCGGCAAGTGTCCGGTCTTCCGGTGTTCGTGTCCGAACCTCTCCGACTCCGATCGCGCACCCGGCCGTCGGTCGCTCAGTCCCGCCCGGTGGCGCTCCCCGGGAGCCCTGCGGCGAAGGCGGGCAGCCATCGGGAGAACAGCCCCGCGGTGGCCAGCACCAGGACGCCCATGACGGCGACGGAGCGACCGGTCGTCATCGCCTCGGCGATCAGCCCGGCCGCGACCGGGCTGAGGCCCTGGGCCGTCATCAGTCCGGTCGACTGCAGACCGAAGGCCTGCCCCCGGGAGTGCTCCGGAACCGCGGCCAGGAACGGCCGTTGCAGGCCCAGCGAGTAGCAGAACCCCACGCCCACCGCGACCAGCAGCACCCCGCCGAGCGCCACCGGGAGGCCGGGCACCGCGAAGGCCAGGAGCGGCGCGCCGAGCACGGCCAGCAACGGCAGCACCGAACGCTCCACCGTGCCGGCGCGGACGAACCGCCCCAGCACGGTGTTGCCCACCAGCATGCCGACCGGCAGGCAGGCGAGCAGCACCCCGCCGGTGCCGGTCGACAGCCCCCGGTCCCGTACGTACGGCAGGACCAGGCTCTCCGCCCCGGTGGCGAGGGCCGGCGGGAGCCAGCGCACCAGCAGCAGCCGCCGGACCCGCCGGTCCGCCAGCAGCCGCCGGCTCTCCGCCCAGCTGCCGCCCACGGTCGAGCTCCGCCCGCCCGCCGCGCGGGGCGCCGGATGCGGCAGCGGCAGCGGGCCGAGCCGGGCCGCCACCCACACCCCGGCCGCCAGGTGCGCGAGCGCGGTGACCAGCAGCGCGCGGCGCGCGCCCAGGCCCGCGACCGCCAGGCCGCCGCAGCCCAGCCCCAGCAACTGGGCGCCGGAGGACACCACGTTCAGCAGGGAGCGGCCGGGGACGTACGCGGTGCCCGGCAGCACCTCGGCCACCGCCCGGCCGGTGGCGCCCTGGCTCACCGGCGTGGTGGCGGCCACCGCCGCGACCAGGGCGAGCACGGCCCAGTACGGCATCGCGACCAGCACCAGGACGACGGCGGTGGCGCCCTCCAACAGGTAGCCGAGGCCGATCAGCCGGGCGGGCTGCACCCGGTCCGCGACGTTGCCGAGCAGTCCGGAGCCGATCACCTGGGGGATGAAGGAGATGCCGTAGGCGAGCGCACCGAGCACGGTGGAGCCGGTGGCCGTCAGCACCAGGACGGAGAGGGCGACCGCGCGCAGGCTCTCGGCCACCGTGCCCAGCCCGTAGCCGCACAGCAGCACCCGGTTCGGGGCCACCGCCAGCAGCTGCCGGTAGCCGACGCGCTCGGCGGCCGGTGCCGTCGGGGGCGCGCCCGCGGCACCGGTCACGGCCGCGCCCCCGGCCTCCGGCCGCCCGCAGGAGCCCGTTCACCCGCGAGCTGTCGTTCGCCCGCGGGAGCCCGGTCGGCGCCCGTGACCAGCAGTTGCTGGAGGCCGCGCAGGGTCGCGCTGGGCCGCCGCACCGGCTCCCCGACGATCCGCAGCTCCTCGTACCGGTCGCCGAGCGCGTGGAACAGCGCCTGCACGATCCGGACGGCCAGGTGGTTGCCCAGGCAGGCGTGCACGCCCCGGCCGAACCCGAGGTGCGGGTTGGGGTCGCGTCCGAAGTCGGCCCGGCCGGGCTCCGGGAAGACGGCCGGGTCGTGGTCGGCGGCGCCGAACACCGCGAGCACCACCTCGCCCCGGCGCAGGCGCCGGCTGCCCAGGTCGACGTCGGTGTGGACGGCCCGGCCGGTCGCCTGCACCGGACCGTCCAGCCGGAGCAGCTCGTTGACGGTGGCGGAGTCCGTCCTGCGCAGGTCCGCGCCGCTGAGCGCGCCGTGCCGGTCCAGCCCGAGCAGGGCGTTGCCGATCAGGCTGGTGGTGGAGGTGTAGCCGGCGTGGAACAGCGCCCGCGCCGTGTTGACCAGGTGTTCGGCGGGCACCTCGCGCCGGGCGGCGGTGAGCCCGGCCATCATGCCGTCGGTGTACTCGGCCCGGAACCAGCCGTCGACGAGGTCGTTGAGCAGCACGCGGGCGGCCAGGCCCGGTTCGATCCGCTCCGGCGCGAGGCCCCCGTCCATGCTGAGGACCAGGGCGCGGGAGGCCGCGCGGAACTCGGCGTCCTGGACCGGCGGCGGGGCGCCGAACAGCAGGCAGGTGGCGGACAGCGACAGCGGTTCGGCGAGCTCGGTGATCACGTCGGCCGGTTCGTCGCCGAGCCCGGCGACCAACTCCTCGGCCGTGCGCCGGACCTGCTCGGTCCAGCGGTCCAGGTCGACCGAGCGGAGCGCGGCGAGCACCGGCTTGCGCAGCTCGGTGTGCTCGGGCGGGTCGAGGGTCTGCATGCTGAGCCGCTGCCAGGGGACGTCCCGGCCGGCCTTGCGCAGGTCGGAGCCGAAGGTCCCGGTGTCCTTGACCACCCGGAGGCAGTCCTCGTGCCGGGTGAGCACCCACACGCCGAGCTGCTCGTGCCAGTGCACCGGGTCCTCGGCGCGCAGCCGGGCGTAGACCGGGCGCGGGTCGGCCAGCACGGCGGGGCTGAGCGGGGCGAAGAGTTCCCCGCCGGGCTCCGCGGTCACCGGGCCGCCCCCGTCGGCGGACGGTCGACGGCGCCCGGGCCGCCCGAGCGCCGGGCCAGCACGAAGTCCTCCGGCAGGCCGGGCGGCGGGTCCAGGAGCGCGAAGCCCGCCTCGGCGAGCTCCCGGTGCACGGCGGGCCGCGGCACCGTGAACAGCACCCGGGAGACCGTCTCCTGCTGGACGGTCCGGCCGTCCAGGCTCGCCGTGTACTCGGCCCGGCGCCGCATGGTGGAGTCGGTGAGGGCCTCCGAGGAGGTGCGCAGCCGGTACTCGACCCCGGCCACCGTGGTCCGTGCGGCGGTCCGCAGCTCCCAGGTGCTCGGCCGGCCGTCGGTGAGCATGTCGAGGGCGAGCAGCCCGCCCGGCCGGACGGCACCCGCCAGGTCCGCGAACAGCTTGCGCCGGTCCGGGCCGTCGAGGCACTGCAGCACCCCGGCGCACAGCGCGTAGTCCACCCCGGTGGGCAGGCCGGTCGCGCCTGCCGGGAGCAGCACCGTCCGCGCGGCGAGCTCGGGCCGGGCGGACAGCTTGGCGAGGTGGACCGCGCGCATCCCGCGCGAGGGCTCGAAGCAGTGGACGGTGCAGCCGAGTTCGGCCAGCCGCAGGGCCAGGGTGCCGGTGCCGGAGCCGAAGTCGAGCACCACGTCACCGGCGCGCGCCGGCCCGGCGAACGCGTCACCGTTCGGCGAGGTCTGGTGGCCGGCGGCGGAGGCCCGGGCGAAGAGGTCGTAGTAGTAGGCCATGACGTCGTACGGATCCGGTGCGGCGAGCGCGCTGCCGCCGGTGGGCTCTTCCACTCTGCATCAGTTCCTTCGGGAATCGTGGCGGTGCGCAGGCCGGAAAAAGGTGTTGGCCGTCGGCTCATCAGCCGTCGGCCAACACTCGCGCTATTCCTGTGTTCATGGATTCAACAGGTTTACGGGTTTCAGTGGTCGTAGCTCATGTCGAGCCCCCTTTCCGCTGACGACTGCAGAAACTATCCACCGCGCCGAACCGTCGGACAACGCCGGGAATACGGCAGCAAACTGCATGGCAGCTACTTCCGCCATTTCCGGCGCCGGGCCGACGGGCCTTGCTAGGCGAGCCAGACCGGCCCCCAGGAGAGCGGCTGCGCGCCCAGGATCGGATCCTCGACCACCCTGATGCCCAGCACCCGGAGCCGGCGGGCGGACAGGTAGCACAGCACGTCCTCGGTCAGCCGGTGCAGCGCTCCGTCGGACAGCGCCCCGAGCAGCCCGTCGGCGGACGGCCGCCCGGCCCCGCCGGCCGGCTGCGGGGCCGCCCAGGCCGACCGCTGCGCCCGGGTCACCGCCGCGGCCCGCGCATGGCGCAGGGCCCCGCAGGCGTCGGCGCCCCAGGCCGCCGTCGGCGGCGCGCCGGACGGCCGGTCGAAGAGGCGGACGATCCGCCATCCCCCGGGCAGGCCGGGCACCCGGTGGACCACGAGGCCCCGCCCGTTCCCCGGCGCCCCCGCCCCGACGGCCCGCCGGTCGGCCGCCCGCCGGGACAGCAGGGCGAGGGCGCCGTCGAGCAGCCAGTGCCGCTCGCTCGGCCCCGCCGCGCCGACGCTGGGGCCGCGGGGGGCCGGCCCGCCGCCGGGGTAGGGCGCGGGGGCCAGCGACCGCAGGCCGTCCAGGACGTGGTGGAGGTGCGGGGGCCGGTCGAGCGGGCCCCGGTGGTCCGGCGGCCGGCGGGTCGTGACGAGCAGGCCGCTCCACGGTTCGAGCAGCGGGGCCGCGCCGCGCAGCGGGTCCTCGGG
This sequence comes from Kitasatospora sp. NPDC059146, assembly GCF_042786665.1. Taxonomy (NCBI): domain Bacteria; kingdom Bacillati; phylum Actinomycetota; class Actinomycetes; order Kitasatosporales; family Streptomycetaceae; genus Kitasatospora; species Kitasatospora sp. NPDC059146. The sequence continues at coordinate 24,976 of NZ_JBHZCY010000079.1, forward strand.
GTCGGCCGGGGTGTCCGTCAGCCGGTCGCCGAGCGCGCGGATCCCGCTCCACCGCGGGCGGCCCGGGCCCGCCAGGGTGACCCGGCTGACCGAGCCGCTCGCCCGGTGCACGACCGCGGCGCCGTCGTGCGGGGAGCGGGCGAGCAGTTCCCTGAGGGTCTCGCGCAGCGCCGTTCCGGCGGTGCCCGGGCCGCCGCCGGGCGGCGCCGGCGGGCTCGGCGCTCCGCCGGCGCGGTGCCACAGCGCGACCCGTCTGACCAGTTCCTCGTGCCGCTCGCCCGGCCGGGCGCCGCCGGGGCCGAGGACGGCGAGGCCGGGCAGCACGGTGACCGGCATCGGCTGCTGCTTGTCGGGCATGCGGCGCGGGGCGTCCTTCATGAGGGGGCGGCGTGCGATCGGCCCCCGCCTCCGACGCTCCGGTGCCCCGCGGCACCGAACGGGGTGCCACGGGTACGGCTTCGACCAAGCTTCGGCCCGGCCGCGGTGCCGCGTCCATCGGGGGAGCGCGGCAGGAAGCTGCACGGCAGTCTTGCCCGCGCGGACGGCGGACGGCGGACGGCGGACGGCGGACGGCGGTGGGGGCCGGTGAGGGTGTCCGCGGGTGGGGCGAATTCCCGTACGGCCTGTGGGGGAATGCCGCGCGCGGGACCACCGAATCATCAATTCCGGTATCGGCATTCCGTTTCCGTCCGGGCCGGTCCGGAAACGGGTGGCCGGTTTTCCATGCTCATGACGACAGTGCGGGCTAGGGTGTCCCGTGAAGCGTCGCTGTTGTCCGACGGTGAGGCGTATGGATTGCGGTGGAAATGTCCCAAAAGGATATGACGTACCTGGACGACACCAGTTCCGCGAAGACCGGTTCCGTGCAGCTGAGCCCGATCGCCGTATCGATCTACGGCGCGGCCCTGCGGCGCGGCCGGATCTCCGAGGCGGACCAGCCCGAGCTGCTCGAAGAACTGCGCGCCACCCCCGCCGAGGTCGAGCTCGGGCTCGCCGTCCTCAGGGAGTTGAGGCTGCTCACCCCGGCCCTCGACGACCCCGGCGCACTGACCCCGGCCAGTCCCGACTCGGCCGCCGCCGAACTGGTCACCCCCATCAAGCAGGAGATCGCCGGCCTGGAGCAGTTGGCGTCGGACCTCGAATCCCGGGTGCTCTCGCTCAAGTCGCTCTACTTCGAGAGCCGTCAGCGGCGCAACCGCCGGGAGGCCGTCGACGTCATCGACGGCGCGGGCCGCGTCCGCTCGGTGCTGGGCGAGGCCTTCCGCCGCTGCGCGGTCGAGGTCCTCGGCGCCCACCCCGGCGTCATCTCCGAGCAGGACATCGAGGGTTCACTGCCCGAGCAGCTGGAGCTGCTGGCCCGCGGAGTCCGCCTGCGCCTGCTCTTCCAGCACCCGGTCAGGACGAGCGCCCGCCGGCGCGAACTGCTCGAACGGCTCACCCGGGCCGGCGGCCGGATCCGCACCTGCGAGGAGATCGCCGACCGGATCGTCATCCTCGACCGCGAGACCGCGTTCATCCCCACCTGCTCCGGCCCCGACGGCGCGGTCGTCCTGCGCGAGCCCTCCACCGTCGACTTCCTCTACCGCTCCCTCGAACAGGCCTGGTCCGCCGCCCTGCCCTTCGAGCCCGACGGCCCGGGCGGTCCCGGCGGCCCCGGCGCGCCCCGCCGTGGCATCGCGGGCGAGGAGATCAAGCGCGCGATCCTGCGGATGCTCGCCGCGGGCGCCAAGGACGACCTGATCTCCCGCCGGCTGAGCATCTCGGTCCGGACCTGCCGCCGCCACATCGCCGAGATGATGGACGAACTGGAGGTCTCCAGCCGCTTCCAGGCCGGGGTCAAGGCGATCGAGGCGGGCCTGATCCGCTGCTCGACGGCCCCGGGTGACCCGGCGTCCCGGGAGGCGGCCTGCTGACCGGTGGTGCGGGCCGGCGCTGCCGGTCGGACAGCCGGCGGGTCAGCCCACCGGGGTCGGCAGGGCGTCGGCGAACCGGTCGACCACCTCCTCCAGAGCGGTGGCGGCGCCGGGGGAGAGCGCGGTGCTGCCGTCCGGCGCGGTCAGGATGTCGCGGTCGAGGACGAACCAGCCCTGGGTGACGTGCGCGGCCCCCATGCTGGTGAGCACCGGCCGCAGGGCGTAGTCCACCGCCAGGACGTGGGCCGGTGAGCCGCCGGTGGCCAGCGGCAGCACGGTCCGGCCCGCCAGGGCGTACTGCGGCAGCAGGTCCAGCAGGCACTTGAGCAGGCCCGAGTAGGCGGCCTTGTAGACGGGCGTGCCCACCACGACGCCGTCGGACCGCCGCAGCAGCTCGGCGACCTCGACGACGGCGGGGTGGGCGACGTCCGCGCCGGTGAGCACCTCCGCGGGCAGCCGGCGCACCTCCAGCGCGGTGACGTGGTGGCCGCGGGCTTCGAGGCGGTGGGCGGCCGCCCCGAGCAGGCGGGTGGTGCGGGAGACGGGGGACGGGCTGCCGGAGAGGGTGAGGATGCGGGCCATGGGAACCTCGATCGGGCGGTGCGGTGGGCGGGTGGGTCGTGACGCGACGTGCGGGCGGGTCGTCGTACGGCCTGCGGACCTGCGGACCTGCGGACCTGCGGGCCTGCGGGCCTGCGGGCCGGTGTCAGACGGTGGCGATCCGGTGGATCTCGGCGAGGGTGCGGGCGTCCAGCAGGTCGGGCAGCGACAGCCGGCGGCCGCTGAGGCGTTCCAGGGCGGTGAGCAGGCTCAGCAGGTGGAGCGAGTCCCAGCCGGGGAGGTCGTCGAAGTCGACCTCGGCGTCCTCGGGGCCGAGCGGCAGGCCCAGTTCGGTGGCGGCCACGGTGATCAGTTCGGCGAGGCCGTCGGGGGCGGTCATGCGGGGTGTCCTTCCAGGAGGCCGGCCAGCTCGGCGTCGAGCCGCAGGTGGCCGGGCGGGGGCAGTTCGGTGGCGAGGTCGTGGCGGAAGGCGAGGCCGCCGTTCGCGGCTGCCGGGTCGTCGGCGGGGGCGAAGCCGTACCGGGGGAGGAGGTCCTTGACCGTGCCGTTGCGCGGGCCGGGCCGGTAGTGGCCGGTGACCGCGCGCAGGCCGGTGCCGGCGGCCAGGCCGAGGACGGCGGAGAGCACCGCCTGCTCGATGCCGCGGGAGAACACCCGGCAGCTCAGCAGGAAGTTGTCGATCCGCAGCGCCTCGCCCTCCCGGGTCAGGAAGACCGCGCCGACCAGGCCGTTGTCGCCGAAGCGGTCGGCGGAGCGCACGGTGAGCACCCCGGAGCCCTCGGCGGCCGCGAAGGCCGCCACCTCGGCGGGCTGGAGGCGGCGGGTGGTCAGGTTGAACTGGTTCGTCCGCAGGGTGAGTTGGGAGACCCGGGGGAGTTCCTCGGCGGCCAGCGGGCGCAGCCTGACCTCGACGCCCAGCTCGTCCAGGTACTCGGCGAGCGAGTCGAACCCCTGGAGGAAGTCGCTGCGGGCGACCTCGCCCCGGTAGAGCGCGGCGCGCTCGCGGTCCTCACCGGTCAGCCGGCGGACGTCGAACCAGCCGTCGGACAGCAGCCGTTCGACGTGCAGCGCCGGTTCCTCGTCCAGCGCCACCACCGCGACCTCGGGCAACTCCCGCCTGACCAGGCCGCGTTCGTAGGGCGAGTCGTCGACGAAGACGAAGCCGGAGGTGCCCAGGTTGAGCGCCTCGGCGAGGTCGGCGATCCCGGCCGGCTTGGGGAGCCAGTCGGCCGTCACCCGGACGAAGTCCGCCTCGCGCAGCGTCATCTCCGGGTGGTCCCGCAGGACGGCCAGGACCGGCTCGGGGTCGTTCTTGCTGACGGCGGCGAGCAGCACGCCCTGGGAGCCGAGCTGTTTGACCACCCGCTGGAACCCGCGGAACGCCTCGCCGCGCGGCGTCCCGCCCGCCTCGACGCCCTCCGGGCCGTCGTCGCCGAGGATGCCGCCCCACAGCGTCTGGTCCAGGTCCAGGACGAGCACCTTGCGGGTCAGCCCGGCCAGGTGGCGGGCCAGGTGCCCGGCCTCGCGGGCGTAGGCGGCGAGCAGCGGCTCGGAGAGGTGGGCCTTCGCGTAGACGTCGAGCCGGGCGTCGGTGACCGGGACGCCCTCGGCGAGCAGCGGGTCGAGGTCGAGGACCACCACCGAGGGGTTCTCCTCGCCCAGCCGCAGCAGCCGGGCGTTGGCCTCCCGCCAGAGCGCGCCGAGCCGGGCCCGGGACTGGTGGTCGACCAGCTGGTGGGTCCAACGCCGGGGCAGGGGAATGGTGTTGAGGACCAGGACGCCGCGGGCCGAGGCCGCGAAGCGGGCCGCCAGCGCGGTGATCAGCTCGACCTTGCCGTCCAGCACCCGGGCCGCGTCCTCCGGCCGCCAGGGCAGCGGGACCTCGTCGAAGACCACGGCCGGGTCGAGCAGGCAGAGCGTCAGGTCCGGATCGGCGGCGTAGAGCGGGCTGCCGGGGTCGGACAGCTCGAACACCCAGCTGTCGAAGTCGCCCCGGTACGGGCGCAACAGCAGTCCGTGCCGGGCTAGTTCGCCGGTCAGCGGGGCGATCAGCGGGGCCACGGTGCCGTGCCCGAGGACGGCGACGGTGAGCACGGGGGTGCCCGGGTGGGCGGCCAGCACCTCCGCCGGGTCCAGCCCGGCCAGGATCCGGCCCGCGTGCGCCGTCCGGGCCGGGTCGGCCTCGGCGAGCAGGGCCCGGACACCGGGGTACCCGGCGGCGAGGCGGCCCTGGCGGCGGAGGTCGAGCAGGGCGTGGGCCGGGTCGGCGGTCGTGTCCATCGGGGGCTCTCCGATCGGTCTTCTCCGGGGCGTGGGGCCGTGGAGCGGTGCCGGGCCATCGTGGCCGGGCGGGCTGAACCGGGCCTGAATCCCGGCCGGGCGAGGGCCGGTTCAGGGCCGGTTCAGGGCCGTTTTCGCGGCACCCCGGAGAGTGGGTGGCTCCCTGCGACCCCGAGACCCCGGGAGGTACCGGGTTGGACGTCCTGCATCCCCGGTCGGCGCGCCGCCGCCGGGCCGCCGCCTGGGCACTGCGCCGGATCCTGCTGCCGATGAGGTGGTTCGCCGTCGGCTGGGCGCCGCTGCCGGGCTGCGACGGCTCGGAGTGGGCCGGCCCGTCGGCGCGGCCCGGTTCGCCGCCGTCGCCGCCGTCGCCGGTCGGCCCGCCGGCCGGGCACCCCGAGCGGCTGCTGGTCGGGGTGCCGCCCACGCCCGTCGAGCGGGAGCTGTGGGCGGGCCTGACCCGGCCGAGCTGAACGCGCCACGTTCAGGGGTGGTTTAGGGCCTGCCTCTTGGATCCTTGCCGGGGTCGCGACGCCGGGGCACGCACCTCGCCGCGTTGTCGTCGGTCGCCAATGCGCTGCATTGGGCTCCCTCCTCCGCCTTGCGATGCACGCACCCCAACGCCGCGACCTATCCGACAAGATCCAAGAGACAGGCCCTAGCCGTCCCGCCGAGCATGACCGCCGGTGCCGGCCCGGCGCGTGCCCTCCGGGCCAGCCGCGACTCCGTCACCACGCCACCCCTGCCCCTCCTGCCGCACCGCCCCGACGCCCCGCACCGCCTCGACGAGGAGCACACACCCCGCGATGACCGCCAAGCCCGAGACCCCTGCCGCCGTTGCCGCCCGCACCGCCGCCCCCGCCGTCGAGGTGCCGCCCGCCGTCGAGGTGCCGCCCGGCGCCGTCGCCGTGGTCGGCCTGGCCTGCCGGCTCCCCGGTGCGCCCGACCCGGCGGCGTTCTGGGAGCTGCTGCGCGAGGGCCGGGACGCCGTCGGCGAGCCCCCCGCCGACCGCTGGCCGGCGGACACCCCCGGTGTGCCGCGCGCGGGCGCCTTCCTGGAGCGGATTGACACCTTCGACGCCGCCTTCTTCGGGATCTCGCCGCGTGAGGCGGCGGCGATGGACCCGCAGCAGCGGCTGGTGCTGGAACTCGGCTGGGAGGTGCTGGAGGACGCCGGCCGGCTGCCCGCCCGGCTGCGCGACAGCCGTACCGGGGTGTTTGTCGGCGCCTTCCTGGACGACTACGCGGCACTGGTGCACCGGCAGGGCCCGGGCTCGGTGGACCGGCACACGCTGACCGGCCTCAACCGGGGCATGATCGCCAACCGGCTCTCCTACCAGCTGGGCCTGCGCGGTCCGAGCCTGACCGTGGACACCGCGCAGTCCTCCTCCCTGGCCGCCGTCCACCTGGCCGCCGAGAGCCTGCGCCGCGGCGAGTCCGACCTCGCCCTCGTCCTCGGGGTGAACCTGATCGCCGCGCCGGACAGCACGCTCGGCGCGGCCCGCTTCGGCGGCCTGTCCCCGCACGGCCGCAGCCGTCCGCTCGACGCGGCCGCCGACGGGTACGCGCGCGGCGAAGGCGGTGTCGCGGTGCTGCTCAGGCCGCTGGCCGCGGCGCTGGCGGACGGCGACCCGGTGTACGGCGTGCTGCTGGGCAGCGCCCTCGGCAACGACGGCGCCACCGACGGCCTGACCGTGCCCGGCGCCGACGGCCAGGCCGAGGTGCTGGCGGCCGCCTACCGCCGGGCCGGGGTGGACCCGGCCGCCGTCCAGTACGTCGAGCTGCACGGCACCGGCACGGCCGTCGGCGACCCGGTGGAGGCCACCGCGCTCGGCCGGGTGCTGGGGGCCGGCCGGGCCGCGGACGCCCCGCTGCTGGTCGGTTCGGCGAAGAGCAACGTCGGCCACCTGGAAGGGGCGGCCGGCCTGGTCGGCCTGGTGAAGACGGTGCTCGCGCTGCACCACGGCGAGCTGCCGCCGACCCTGCACCACCGCACCCCCAACCCGGCCGTCGACCTGACGGAGCTGCGGCTGCGGGTCGCCACCGAGCGCACCCCCTGGCCCGGTGCCGCGACGGCGGCCCGGCTGGCCGGGGTCAGCTCCTTCGGCATGGGCGGCACGGACGTCCACGTCGTGCTGACCGGCGCCCCGCCGGTGCCCGCGCCCGCCCCCCGCCCGGCGCCCCTGCCCGCGCCGGTACTGCTCTCCGGCCGCGGCCGCCCGGCGCTGCGCGGACAGGCCGCCGCCCTGCGCGCGCACCTGGCCGCGCACCCCGCGCTCGGCCCGGCCGAACTCGCCGGCCCGCTCGCCCTCGCCCGGACCTCCTTCGAGGACCGCGCCGTCCTGGTGGCCGAGGACCGGGCCGGGCTGCTCGCCGCGCTGGACGCGCTGGCCGCCGGGCGGGAGGCCCCCGGGGCGGTCACCGGCACAGCGGGCGCCGTCGGTGGCACCGCCTTCCTGTTCCCCGGCCAGGGCAGCCAGCGCCCCGGCGTCGGACGCGGACTGTACGCGCGCTTCCCGGCGTTCGCGGCCGCACTGGACGAGACCCTGGCCGCCCTCGACCCGCACCTCGACCGGCCGCTCGGCAGCCTCCTGTTCGCCGAACCCGGAAGCCCCGAGGGCGAGTTGCTGGACCGCACCGAGTACACCCAGCCGGCGCTGTTCGCGCTCGGCAACGCGCTGCACGCCCTGCTGCGCTCCTGGGGGGTGACCCCGGACGCCGTGGCCGGGCACTCCATCGGCGAGATCGCCGCCGCCCACGCCGCCGGGGTGCTCACCCTGGCCGACGCCGCCGTCCTGATCACCGCCCGGGGCCGGCTGATGGCCGAACTGCCCACGGGCGGTGCGATGGTGGCGGTGGAGGCCGCCGAGGAGGAGGTGCTGGACCGGCTGTCCGGCCGGGAGGGCGAGGTGGGCATCGCCGCGGTCAACGGCCCGCGCGCCGTCGTCCTGTCCGGGGCCGAAGCGGCCGTCCTCGCGGTGGCCGCCGAGCTCGCCGCGCTGGGGCGGCGCACCCGCCGACTGCGGGTCAGTCATGCCTTCCACTCCCCGCTGATGGACCCGGCGCTGGAGCGGTTCCGCGCGGTCGCCGCCGGGCTGACGTACGCGCCGCCCCGGCTGCCGCTGGTCTCTACCCTCACCGGCCGCCCGGTCGCGGCGGACACCCTGGCCGACCCCGAGCACTGGGTGCGGCACGCCCGTGAGGCCGTCCGCTTCGCCGACGCGGTGCGCGCCCTGCACGGCCTCGGCGTGCGCACCCACCTCGAACTCGGCCCGGACGCGGTGCTCACCGCGCTCGCCCGGTCCACGGCGGCGGCCGACGGGCCGGGCGCCGAGGTCGCGGGCGCCGCGCTGCTGCGGCGGGGGCGGCCGGAGCCGGCGAGTGTGCTCGGCGCGGTCGGGCTGCTGCACGCCCGGGGCGGCGAGGTCGACTGGGCGCGGTACTTCGGTCCGGGCGCGGGTGAGGGTGAGGGCGAGGGTGCGGGTGCTGCTGCGGCCCGGGCGGTCGCGCTGCCGACGTACGCGTTCCAGCGGGAGCGGTACTGGCTGGCGGGGGCGGACGCCCTCCCGGGCGGACCGGGCGCGGCGGTCGAGCGCGAGCCCGTACCCGTCGTCGAGCCCGTCGGCGCCACCGAGCCCGTTCCCGCCGCCGCGCCCGAGCCCGTTCCGGCGGCGCCGGTGCGGCGGCCGGACGGCGAGCTGCTGGACCTCGTCCGGGCCCAGGCCGCCGTAGTGCTGGGCCACCCCACCCCGCACACCCTGGACGGCCGACGGACCTTCAAGGACCTCGGCCTGGACTCGCTGGGCGCCGTCGAACTGGCCGACCGCCTGACCGTCGCCACCGGGCTCGCGCTGTCCGCGTCCGCCGTCTACGACCACCCGACCCCGGAGGCCCTGGCCCGGCACCTGCGCGGTGACGAGCGGGAGGTGTCGGTGGTGCGGGCGGTGGTGGTGGACGAGCCGGTGGCGATCGTGGGGATGGCGTGCCGGTATCCGGGTGGGGTGGGTTCGCCGGAGGAGTTGTGGCGGTTGGTGGTGGAGGGCCGGGACGCGATCTCGTCGTTCCCCTCGGACCGGGGCTGGGACCTCGACGCGCTCTACGACCCGGACCCCGACCACCCGGGCACCAGCTACGCCCGGCACGGCGGATTCCTCACCGGCGCGGGCGGGTTCGACGCGGAGTTCTTCGGGATCTCGCCGCGTGAGGCGGCGGCGATGGACCCGCAGCAGCGGCTGCTGCTGGAGTCGTCCTGGGAGGCGCTGGAGTCGGCCGGGATCGACCCGGCCGACCTGCGCGGCAGCCGCACCGGCGTCTACGTCGGCGCCACCGCGATGGAGTACGGTCCGCGCCTCTCCGAAGGCTCCGACGGTGCGGACGGCTTCGTGCTCACCGGCAGCACGACCAGCGTGATCTCCGGCCGGGTCGCGTACGCCTTCGGGCTGGAGGGCCCGGCGGTGACGGTGGACACCGCGTGCTCCTCCTCCCTGGTCGCGCTGCACCAGGCCGCCGCCGCGCTGCGCACCGGGGACTGCGACCTGGCCCTCGCCGGTGGCGTGACGGTGATGTCGAGCCCCGGCATGTTCGTGGAGTTCAGTCGGCAGCGGGGGTTGTCGGTGGACGGTCGGTGCCGGTCGTTCGCGGCGGGTGCGGACGGGACGGGGTGGAGTGAGGGGGTGGGGGTGCTGGTGGTGGAGCGTTTGTCGGATGCGGTGCGTCACGGGCATCGGGTGTTGGCGGTGGTGCGGGGTTCGGCGGTGAATCAGGACGGTGCGTCGAACGGTTTGACGGCGCCGAACGGGCCTTCGCAGGAGCGGGTGATCCGGGCGGCGTTGTCGGCTGCGGGGTTGGGTGCGGGGGATGTGGATGTGGTGGAGGCGCACGGGACGGGGACGCGGCTCGGGGATCCGATCGAGGCGCAGGCGTTGCTGGCGACCTATGGCCAGGAGCGTTCTGTTGAGCGGCCGTTGTGGTTGGGGTCGTTGAAGTCGAACATCGGGCATGCGCAGGCGGCTGCGGGTGTGGGTGGTGTGATCAAGATGGTGCGGGCTCTGGCGGAGGGGGTGTTGCCGGGGTCGTTGTATGCGGGGGAGCCGTCGCCGTTGGTGGACTGGGCTTCGGGCGGGGTGGAACTGCTGGCCGGGGCGCGGGAGTGGCCGGAGGTGGGTCGTGCGCGTCGGGCGGGGGTGTCGTCCTTCGGGATCAGTGGGACGAACGCGCACGTGATCCTTGAGCAGGCGCCGGAGGTCGCGCTGCCTTCGGAGGAGGTGGTGGAGCCGTCGGGGGTGGTGGCCTGGCCGGTGTCCGCGCGCACCGACACGGCGTTGCGCGCCCAGGCCGTACGACTGCTGGCCTACACCGAGCGGCACCCGGACGTGGACCCGGGTGTGTTGGGTCGGGCCCTGGTCTCCACCCGCTCCGCCTTCGAGCGGCGGGCGGTGGTGCTGGGCTCGGAGCGCTCCGAACTGCTGGACGGCCTCCGGGCGTTGGCGACCGGTACGGATGCCTCCGGCTCCTCCGGGCCGGTCACCGGCTCTGCCCGTGACGGTGGTCGTACGGCGTTCGTGTTCACGGGTCAGGGCAGTCAGTGGTCGGGTATGGGGCGTGGGTTGTACGGGGCGTTCCCGGTGTTCGCGGCGGCGTTCGACGAGGTGTGCGCGGCGTTCGATCCGTTGTTGGGGCGGTCGTTGCGGGAGGTGGTGTTCGAGGGCGGGGAGTTGCTGGACCGTACGGAGTTCACTCAGCCGGCGTTGTTCGCGGTGGAGGTGGCGCTGTACCGGTTGGCGGTGTCGGCGGGTGTGACGGCGGATGTGGTGGCCGGGCATTCGATCGGCGGGGTGGTGGCGGCGTTCGTGGCGGGTGCGTTCTCGCTGCACGATGCTGCGGTGTTGGTGGTGGCCCGGGGCCGGTTGATGGGGTCGGCGCGTTCGGGTGGGGCGATGGTGGCGGTGGAGGCCGCGGAGGGGGAGGTGCTGGCCGAACTGGTGGGCCTGGAGGGGTCGGTGTCGTTGGCGGCGGTGAACGGTCCGCGTTCGGTGGTGCTCTCCGGCGACGACGGACCGGTGCTGGAGCTGGCTGGGCGGTGGCGGGAACGCGGCCGCAGGGTGAAGCAGTTGACGGTCAGTCATGCGTTCCATTCGCCGCACATGGACGGCGTGTTGGAGGAGTTCACGCGGGTGGCGGGCGGGGTGGTGTTCGCGGAGCCGTTGCTGCCGGTGGTCTCCGACCTGACCGGCGCTCTCGCCACGGCGGAGGAGTTCGCGGACCCGGCGTACTGGGCGCGGCACATCCGTTCGGCGGTGCGCTTCCACGACGTCGTGCAGACGCTGCACGAGCAGGGCGTCACCCGCTACCTGGAACTCGGCCCCGACGCCGTCCTCACCCCGCTCGTCCGGGAGGCGCTGGACCAGGACGCCGACCCCGTCGCCGTCCTCCCGCTCGCCCGTCGCGGCCGTCCGGAGGTCCGCGTCCTGGCGGACGCGCTGGCCCGGCTGTACGCCGCCGGCGCCCCGGCCGAGGTGCTGCGGCCGCTGCTGCCCGGCCCGGCGGTCCCACTGGACCTGCCCACCTACCCGTTCCAGCACACCCACTACTGGTCGGCGCCCCGCCCGGTCACCGACGCCGCCGCCCTCGGGCTGGCCGAGGCCGGCCACCCCCTGCTGGCCGCCGCCGTCGGGACCGCCGAGGACGGCGGACTGCTGCTCACCGGCCGGATCTCCCCGGCCGGGCAGGCCTGGCTCGCGGAGCACGAGATCCTCGGCACCCCGCTGCTGCCCGGCACCGCCTTCCTGGAACTGGCGCTGGCCGCCGCCGCCCGCATCGGTGCCGACGGCGTCGAGGAGCTGACCCTGCACGCCCCGCTGCCGCTGCCCGCCGGCGGCGCCGTCCAACTCCAGCTCGCGGTCGGCCCGTCGGACGGGAACGGGCGCCGGACCCTGGCCGTCCACGCCCGCCCCCAGCGCCCCGGCCAGGAGGACGGCGAGGGCTGGACCAGGCACGCCGAAGGCCTGCTCACCGAGGGCTCGCTCACCGAGGCCCTTCCGGGGGCGGCTCCGGCGGCCGCGCCGGAGCTCGCCGCCTGGCCGCCGGCCGGCGCCGAACCGCTGGACCCGGACGCCCTGTACGCCCGGCTGCTCGCCCGGGGGTACGCGTACGGCCCCGCCTTCCAGGGCGTGCGCGCGGCCTGGCGGCTCGGCCCGGAGCTGTTCGCCGAACTCGCGCTGGGCGACGAACAGGCGCTCTCCGCCGAGGCGTTCGGCATCCATCCGGCCCTGCTGGACGCCGCCCTGCACCCGCTGGTGGACGCCGAGAGCGCCGACCGGGCCGCCGGGGGCGGCCTGCCGCTGCCGTTCTCCTTCGGTGCCGTCCGGCTGCACGCCCAGGGAGCGGCCCTGCTGCGGGTCCGCTGGACACCGGGCGCCGAAGGGGCCGCCCTCGCGGCCTTCGACGTCGAGGGCCGGCCCGTGCTGTCCGTCGGCTCGCTCGCCCTGCGCACCGCGACACCCGCCGACGCCGCCGACCGGTCCGCCGAGCGCGGGGCGCTGCACCGCCTCGACTGGATCCCCGTGCCGGTCGACGCCCGGCCCGCCCCCGGGCGGACCCTGCTGCTCGGGCCCGCACCGCAGGGCCTGTCCGCGCTGCCCGCCCTCCCGGACCCGGCCGCACTGCGCGCCGCCCTCGACGCGGGGCAGCCCGCCCCCGGGACCGTCCTCGCCGTCCTGCCGGACACCGGCGCCGACCGGCCCGCCGCAGCGCGCGAGCTCACCCGCGAAGCGCTGCGGCTCGCCCAGGACTGGCTGGCCGACGAGCGCTTGGCGGACACCGTCCTCGCCGTCCTCACCCGGCACGCGGTCGCCGCCACCGCCGCCACCGCCGCCACGGGCGCCACCGCCGCCACGGCCGACGGTCCCGCGCCCGACCCGGCCGCGGCCGCCGTCTGGGGGCTGCTGCGCAGCGCCCAGAGCGAGCACCCCGACCGCTTCCGGCTCGTCGACCTGGACGACGACCCGGCCTCGGCCGCCGCGCTCCCGGCCGCCCTGGCCACCGGCCTGCCCCAACTCGCCCTGCGCGCGGGCGCGGTACTCCGACCCGTGCTCCAGCCCGTGCCGTCACCCCGCCCGTCCCGACCGGCCGACAGCCCCGCGACGGGCCGGACCGACGGCGCCGCACCGGCCCTGGCCGACAGCCCCGCGCCGGACCTGACCGGGGGCACCGTCCTGATCACCGGCGGCACCGGCGGCCTGGGCGGCCTGCTCGCCCGCCACCTGGTGGAGCGGCACGGCGTCCGACGGCTGCTGCTGGTCAGCCGCCGTGGCCCGGCGGCCCCCGGAGCGGCCGAGACCGCCGCCGAACTGACCGCCCTGGGCGCGGAGGTGGTCCTCGCCGCCGCCGACACCGGAGACCGGGCCGCGCTGGCCGCCCTCCTCGCCGACCTGCCGACCGACCGTCCGCTGCGCGCGGTCCTCCACCTCGCCGGAATCGTGGACGACGCCACCCTCACCGGACTCGACGCCGACCGGATCGCCCGGGTGCTGCGGCCCAAGGCGGACGCCGCCTGGCACCTGCACGAGCTCACCGCCGACCTCGACCTGGCCGCCTTCGTCCTGTTCTCCTCCGTCTCGGGCATCACCGGCACCGCCGGCCAGGGCGGCTACGCGGCCGCCAACAGCTTCCTGGACGCGCTCGCCCAGCACCGCCGGACACTCGGCCTGCCCGCCCTCTCGCTGGCCTGGTCGCTCTGGGCCGACCAGGACGGCATGGCCGGCGCCCTGGACGCCGAGGCCCTCCGCCGCTGGAGCCGCAGCGGGCTGCCGCCGCTGGACACCACGGCCGCACTGGAGCTGTTCGACGCGGCGCTCGCCGGAACCGCCCTGCTCGCCCGAGCCGACACACTCGCCGGATCCGCCCCGTTCGCCGGAGCCGACCCGCTGCTGGTACCGGCCAGGATCGACCGGGCCGCACTGCGCGCCCGCGCCGCCGAGGGACCGCTGCCGGCCCCGCTGCGCGGCCTGGTCCGCACCCCGCTGCGCCGCAGTGCCGCCGCGCGCGCCGGAGGACCGGCGGGCGGCACCGGCTGGGCCGAGCGCACCGCCGCCCTCCCCGAGGCCGAACGCGCCCGGACGGCAGCGGAGTTGGTGCGCGGAGCGGTGGCCGCCGTGCTCGGGCACAGCGGCACGGACACCGTCGACCCGGACCGTGCCTTCAAGGACCTCGGCCTGGACTCGCTGACCGCCGTGGAACTGCGCAACCGCCTCAACACCGCGACGGGCCTGCGACTGCCCGCCACCGTCGTCTTCGACCAGCCCTCCCCGGCCGCCCTGGCCCGGCGCCTGCTCGCCGAGCTGGACGGCACCCGGACCGTGGACCGGGAGGTGTCGGTGGTGCGGGCGGTGGTGGTGGACGAGCCGGTGGCGATCGTGGGGATGGCGTGCCGGTATCCGGGTGGGGTGGGTTCGCCGGAGGAGTTGTGGCGGTTGGTGGTGGAGGGGCGGGATGCGATCTCGTCGTTCCCCTCGGACCGGGGCTGGGACCTCGACGCGCTCTACCACCCCGACCCCGACCACCACGGCACCTCCTACGCCCGCGAGGGCGGCTTCCTGCACCGAGCGGCCGACTTCGACGCGGAGTTCTTCGGGATCTCGCCGCGTGAGGCAGCGGCGATGGACCCGCAGCAGCGGCTGCTGCTGGAGTCGTCCTGGGAGGCGCTGGAGTCGGCCGGGATCGACCCGGCCGACCTGCGCGGCAGCCGGACCGGCGTCTTCGCCGGGGTGATGTACAACGACTACGGCTCCCGGCTCCAGCGCGCCCCCGAGGGCTACGAGGGGTACCTGCTGACCGGCAACACCTCCAGCGTGATCTCCGGCCGGATCGCCTACACCTTCGGGTTGGAGGGTCCGGCGGTGACGGTGGACACGGCCTGCTCCTCCTCGCTGGTCGCGCTCCACCTGGCCGCCCAGGCCCTGCGCAGCGGCGAGGCGGACCTCGCGCTGGCCGGCGGCGTCACCGTGATGGCCCGGCCGGACACCTTCGTGGAGTTCAGTCGGCAGCGGGGGTTGTCGGTGGACGGTCGGTGCCGGTCGTTCGCGGCGGGTGCGGACGGGACGGGGTGGAGTGAGGGGGTGGGGGTGCTGGTGGTGGAGCGTTTGTCGGATGCGGTGCGTCACGGGCATCGGGTGTTGGCGGTGGTGCGGGGTTCGGCGGTGAATCAGGACGGTGCGTCGAACGGTTTGACGGCGCCGAACGGGCCTTCGCAGGAGCGGGTGATCCGGGCGGCGTTGTCGGCTGCGGGGTTGGGCACAGCGGACGTTGATGTGGTGGAGGCGCACGGGACGGGGACCCGGTTGGGTGATCCGATCGAGGCGCAGGCGTTGCTGGCGACCTATGGCCAGGACCGTTCTGCTGAGCGGCCTTTGTGGTTGGGGTCGTTGAAGTCGAACATCGGGCATGCGCAGGCGGCTGCGGGTGTGGGTGGTGTGATCAAGATGGTGCGGGCTCTGGCGGAGGGGGTGTTGCCGGGGTCGTTGTATGCGGGGGAGCCGTCGCCGTTGGTGGACTGGGCTTCGGGCGGGGTGGAACTGCTGGCCGGGGCGCGGGAGTGGCCGGAGGTGGGTCGTGCGCGTCGGGCGGGGGTGTCCTCGTTCGGGATCAGCGGGACGAACGCCCACGTGATCCTGGAGCAGGCGCCGGAGGTCGCGCTGCCTTCGGAGGAGGTGGTGGAGCCGTCGGGGGTGGTGGCCTGGCCGGTGTCGGCGCGTACCGACACGGCGTTGCGCGCCCAGGCCGTACGACTGCTGGCCTTCGCTCAGGACCGCCCGGAACTGCACCCGGCCCGCCTGGGCCTCGCGCTCGCCCGGACGCGTGGTGCGCTGGAGCGCCGGGCCGTCCTGCTCGGCGCCGACCGTGCCGAACTCCTGGACGCACTGGCGAAGTTCGCCTCGGATGAGGAGAGCGCGGCCGTGCTGCACGGCCGGGTCGCGCCCGGTGGTCGTACGGCGTTCGTGTTCACGGGTCAGGGTAGTCAGTGGTCGGGTATGGGGCGTGGGTTGTACGGGGCGTTCCCGGTGTTCGCGGCGGCGTTCGACGAGGTGTGCGCGGCGTTCGATCCGTTGTTGGGGCGGTCGTTGCGGGAGGTGGTGTTCGAGGGCGGGGAGTTGCTGGATCGTACGGAGTTCACTCAGCCGGCGTTGTTCGCGGTGGAGGTGGCGCTGTACCGGTTGGTGGTGTCGGCGGGTGTGACGGCGGATGTGGTGGCCGGGCATTCGATCGGCGGGGTGGTGGCGGCGTTCGTGGCGGGTGCGTTCTCGTTGCACGATGCTGCGGTGTTGGTGGTGGCCCGGGGCCGGTTGATGGGGTCGGCGCGTTCGGGTGGGGCGATGGTGGCGGTGGAGGCCGCGGAGGGGGAGGTGCTGGCCGAACTGGTGGGCCTGGAGGGGTCGGTGTCGTTGGCGGCGGTGAACGGTCCGCGTTCGGTGGTGCTCTCCGGGGACGAGGAAGCGGTGCTGGAGCTGGCTGGGCGGTGGCGGGAACGCGGCCGCAGGGTAAAGCAGTTGACGGTCAGTCATGCGTTCCATTCGCCGCACATGGACGGCGTGTTGGAGGAGTTCACGCGGGTGGCGGGCGGGGTGGTGTTCGCGGAGCCGTTGCTGCCGGTGGTCTCCGACCTGACCGGTGGCCTGGCCACGGCGGAGGAGTTCGCGGACCCGGCGTACTGGGCGCGGCACATCCGTTCGGCGGTGCGCTTCCACGACGTCGTGCAGACGCTGCACGAGCAGGGCGTCACCCGCTACCTGGAACTCGGCCCCGACGCCGTCCTCACCCCGCTGGTCGAGGCGGCCCTCGGCGCGGACGCACCCGTGGCCGCTGCGGCCGCCCTGCGCCGGGACCGACCCGAAGCGCGGGCCGTGGCGACCGCCCTGGCCCGGCTGGCCGTCACCGGGACGGCCGTCGACTGGCCGGCCCTGACCGGGGTGACCGGCCGCATCGCCGACACGCCGGAGCTGCCCGGCTATCCGTTCGAGCACCGGCGCTACTGGCTCGACGCCGACGCCACCCCGGCGGACCCGCGTGAGGTGGGCCTCGACCAGGCCGACCATCCGCTGCTCGGCGCGGAACTGCAACTCCCGGACAGCGGTGGCCTGGTGCTCACCGGCCGGCTGTCCCCGGCCGCGCTGCCCTGGCTCGCCGAGCATGAGATCCTCGGCACCCCACTGCTGCCCGGAGCCGCCCTGGTCGAGCTCGCGCTCCGGGCGGGGCAGCGCGTCGGCGCCCCGCACCTGGCCGAACTGACCCTGGAGTCCCCGCTGCCGCTGCCCGCCGAGGGCGCCCTGCAACTCCAGCTCGCGGTCGGTCCGTCCGACCCGTCCGACCCGAACGGCCTGCGCGTGCTGGCCGTGCACACCCGGCCGGCCGGGGACGGGGACGCCCCCTGGACCAGGCACGCCACCGGAACCCTCGCCCCGGAGGGCCAGGGAGCACCAGGGTTCGCCGACTCCGCCGACTTCGCCGCCGTGCGGGTCTGGCCCCCGGTCGGCGCCGCACCCCTGGACACGGACGCCCTGTACCCGGAGCTCGCCGCCGACGGCTACCGCTACGGCCCCGCCTTCCAGGGCCTGCGCTCCGCCTGGCGGGCCGCGGACGGCACGCTCTTCGCGGAGGTCGGGCTGCCCGAGGGCCCGGCGGCCGAGGCCGGCGCGTACGGGCTGCACCCGGCGCTGCTGGACGCCGCCCTCCACCTGCTCGCCCGGTACGGCCGCGCCGCGGGTGCGGAGTCCGCACTGCTGCTGCCCTTCGCCTGGCACGGTGTCTCCGTGCACGCCACGGGCGCCACCGCGGCCCGGGTCGCGCTGCGACCGACCGACGGCGGCTACCGGCTGGTCCTCGCCGACGCCCAGGGCGCGCCGCTGGCCGAGGTCGCCCGGCTCGACCTGCGGCCGGTCACCCGCGAGGCGCTGGCCCGCAGCCTGCGGACCGTCGCCGACCGCTCGCTGTACGCGCTCTCCTGGGAGCCCGTGCCTCCGCCGCCGTCCGTACCGCCCGTCCCGTTCACGGATCCGGCCGCCGCCGCGGTCGCCGTCCTCGTCCCGGCCGGGCAGCGGCCGGACCTCGACCTGCTGCCCGCCGCGACCCCGGTGACCGCGCTCGCCGAGCTCCCGGAGCCGGTGCCGTCGACCGTCCTGATCCCGTACGCCACCCCGGCCGACGCCGGCTCCCCGGCGGAGGCCGCCCACGCCGCCGTCCGGCTCCTGCTGCCGGTGCTCCAGGAGTGGCTGGCCGAGCCGCGCACCGCCGGCTCCCGGCTGGTCCTGCTCACCCGGGGCGCCGTCACGACCGGCGCCGACGAACCGGTGCGCGATCTGGCCGCCGCCTCGGTGCGGGGCCTGTTCCGCTCGGCGGCGGCCGAACACCCGGGCCGGGTGGCGCTATTGGACGCCGGGGAGGGCGAACGGGTGACGCCGGACCTCCTCCGGTTCGACGAGGAGCCCGAGCTGGCGGTCCGCCAGGAAAGGATGCTTCGCCCCAGGCTGACCAGGGCCGAAACCTCCGACCGGCAACCGGACCTCGGGGCGGGAACCGTCCTGCTCACCGGGGCCTCCGGGGCGCTCGGTGCGACGGTGGCCCGCCACCTGGTGCACTCCCACGGCGTCCGGGGCCTGCTCCTGCTCAGTCGCCGCGGCAGCGTGGAGCCGGGCCTGGTCGAGGAGTTGACGGCGGCCGGGGCCGCCGTGGCGACCGTCGCCGCCGACGTCGCCGACCCCCGGGCCGTACGGGCCGCGCTGGACCGGGCGCCCGCCGGGCTGCCGGTCACCGCCGTGCTGCACGCGGCCGGCGTGGTCGACGACGGCGTGACCGAGGGCCTCACGGCGGAGCGGGTCGCCGCCGTGCTGCGGCCCAAGGCCGACGGCGCCTGGGCGCTGCACGAGGCGACCGGGGAACTGCCGCTGCACGCCTTCGTGCTGTTCTCCTCGGTCGCCGGACTGCTCGGCACCGCAGGCCAGGGCCCGTACGCGGCCGCCAACTCCTTCCTCGACGCGCTCGCCGCCCACCGGCGCGAACTGGGCCTACCCGGGCTCTCCTTGGCCGGTGGCGCCGGCGGTCTGCCAGAGGGTGCGCCGCAGCCGGCCGCCCCCGTCGTCGGTGACGGTCACCTCGGTGACGCCGTCCGGGCGGGGC
>NZ_JBHZCY010000080.1:0-43855 GCF_042786665.1 Kitasatospora sp. NPDC059146
CGGCCTCGTACTGGACGTACTTGGGCGATTCGGGCGTGCGTCCAGGCGGGATGCCCGGCGTCGCGCGCCTGGCAAGATCCGCCGGACAGGCCCTAAGGTGATCCGCATGCTGGTAGCCGCCGCCGTGTGCCCCTGTCCGCCGCTGCTCGTCCCCGAGGTCGCCGCCGGGGCCGCGCCCGAGCTGGACGGGCTGCGCGCCGCCTGTGACGAGGCGCTGGCGGCGCTGGTCGCGGCCGGGCCGGAGCTGGTCGTGGTGGTGGGCGCCGGGCCGGAGGCCGAGGTGTGGACCGAGGGCGGGGCCGGGTCCTTCCACCGCTACGGGGTGCCGCTGGTCGCCAAGCTGCCCGGCGGGCGGGTCGAGGGGCCGGAGCTGGCGCCCTCGCTGACCGTCGGGGCCTGGCTGCTGGAGCGCGCCGGGGTGACCGTGCCGACGCACGCCTGCGCGGTGCCCGCGGACGCCCCCGTCGACCGGATGCTCGGCCTCGGCCAGGGCCTGGCCGGGCTGGCCGACAAGGTCGCCCTGCTGGTGCTCGGCGACGGCAGCGCCTGCCGCTCGCTGAAGGCCCCCGGCTACCTGGACGAGCGGGCCGAGGGCTTCGACGCCGGGTTGGCCGCCGCCCTGGGCTCGGCCGACCTGCCCGCCCTGGCGGCCCTGGACCCGGCGCTGGCAGCCGAGCTCAAGGCCGAGGGCCGGGCGCCCTGGCAGGTGCTGGCCGGCGCCGCCGAGGGCGCCGGCCTCACCGCGCGGCTGGGCTACCAGGACGCGCCGTACGGGGTCGGGTACTTCGTGGCGTCCTGGGCGTAGGGCCCGTCTCCGGGCCCCGGCCGGTCAGGACTGCGGGGGCTGGCCCCCGTCGCCCGGCTTCGGCTTGTGGGCGAAGTCGCCCACCGCGCCCTTGGCCTTGTCGGCGCCGTGCTCGATCTTGTCGCTGTACTTGCCCTTGGTCGCCTTGTCGATCGCGCCGCCGGCCTTGTCGACCATCTGGTCGATCTGGTCGCTGTGCTTGCCCGCGAGCTCGCTGGCCTTCTCCTTGAGCTCCTCGGCCTTGCCCTTGAGGTTGTCCATCAGGCCCATGGTGATCTCCTTCGTTCCCTGTCTCCTGCACAACGCACGTGACCGGTCAAGAGTTCGCAAAGCCGGGCCGGGGTGCGGGGCAGGCCGGAGGCAGTCCGGGGAACAGTCACATCCTCGCGCAGTCGGCGGCGGGCGGCAGCCCGGCCCCGGGTGCCGCGACGGTTTGGGAGACTGGAGCGGTGAGCAGCTCCCGTGTGATCAGCATCGTCGGCGCGACCGCCGCCGGAAAGTCCGACCTGGCCGTCGCCATCGCCCGCAGCCTCGGCGGCGAGGTGATCAACACCGACTCGATGCAGCTGTACCGGGGCATGGACATCGGCACAGCCAAGCTGACCGTGGCGGAGCGCGGGGGAGTGCCGCACCACCTGCTGGACGTCTGGGACGTCACCGAGGCCGCCAGCGTCGCCGAGTACCAGCGGCTGGCCCGGGCCGAGATCGACCGGCTGCTCGCCGCCGGGCGCACCCCCGTCCTGGTCGGCGGCTCCGGGCTCTACGTCCGGGCCGCGATCGACGAGATGGAGTTCCCCGGCACCGACCCGCAGGTCCGCGCCCGGCTGGAGGCCGAACTGGAGCAGGACGGCCCGTACGCGCTGCACCGGCGGCTGGCCGGGCTGGACCCGGCGGCCGCCGAGGCGATCCTGACCGGCAACGGGCGCCGGATCGTCCGTGCCCTGGAGGTCATCGAGATCACCGGGCAGCCGTTCACCGCCAACCTGCCGAGCAACACCGCGGTCTACGAGGCGGTGCAGATCGGCGTCGCGGTGTCGCGCCCCGAGCTGGACGAGCGGATCACCCTGCGGGTCGACCGGATGTGGGGGGCCGGACTGCTGGACGAGGTGCGCGCGCTGGAGCGGGTCGGGCTGCGGGAGGGCCGGACCGCCTCCCGGGCGCTCGGCTACCAGCAGGTGCTCGACCACTTCGCCGGGGAGTGCACCGAGGACGAGGCACGGGCCGAGACGGTCCGGGCCACCAAGCGCTTCGCCCGCCGGCAGGAGTCCTGGTTCCGTCGGGACGACCGCATCCACTGGCTCTCCCGCCCGGCCGGGACCGACCCGGTCGAGCTGCTGGAACGCTCCCTGGAACTGATCGGCCGTCAGGGGGTTCCGGCCGCGTAGTCGGGCCCTGGGGTCCGTTCCGGCCAATTCGGCGGTGCAGCTGCGCGCGCAGGCGACCGTGCAGGACGAACCGGGGGTCACGGCCCGATCACGTGATGGCCACGGATCACCCGAGGACCCCGTCAGGCCCCGAACGTCCCCTCTGGACATGCCATCATCGATGCCGTAAGGGTCGGCCCGCGCGGGCCGACCGTGCCCGGCCGCGAGTCCGCTCGTGTCGAACTGTCAGGGGAGGCCGCGTGTCGACGGGTACCGGCCCCGAATCCGGCCAGAGCGGGAGTGTCACCGCACCGGCCGAGGAGTTCGACGAGTCGACCAGGGGCGACCTCCCCGTGCTGACCGGCCTGGAGGCGCCGACCTCGTACGCGGCCGCGGTGCCCGCACTGGACACCCGCACCCCGCCGGACGCCGCCGTGCACGAGCGGGAGATCCGGCCGCTGCGCCGGCTCCGCTGGTGGCAGACCCTGCCGATCGCCCTGCTCGGCACCCTCGGCTCGCTGATGTTCGCCTTCCCGCTCGCCTTCGGCTCGGCCGGGGCGCGGGCCACCATGGTCGGGATGCTCGGGCTGCTGTTCACCGCCGCCTCGTTCGGCTGGGGCGCGATGGCCGCCCGGCACGCCGGCTACAAGTGGCCGGGGCTGCCGCGCCGGGGCTCCGCGCAGCGGGCCGGCTGGAAGGCCATCGCGGTCTACACCCTGATCGCCCTGGCCGCCTGCGCGCTCGCGGTGTGGCGGGTCGCCTACCTGCGCTGAGCCGGGCCCCGGCCTGCCCCGCCGCCGCCCTCAGTACCATCGGTGGGGTGAGCGCATCCTCTTCCCCGCGGGCCGGCCTCCCCTTCTTCAAGGGGCACGGCACCCAGAACGACTTCGTGATCGTGCCCGACCCGGACGGCGTGCTGGAGATCGGCCCGGAGGCCGTCGCCGCGCTGTGCGACCGCCGGGCCGGCATCGGCGGCGACGGGCTGCTGCGCGTGGTGCGCGCGGCCGCCGACCCGGCCGCCGCGGACCAGGCCGACCGGGCCGAGTGGTTCATGGACTACCGCAACTCCGACGGCAGCATCGCCGAGATGTGCGGCAACGGCCTGCGGGTGTTCGCCCGCTTCCTGGTCGAGGCCGGCCTGGCGAAGCCCGGCGGGCTGGCGATCGCCACCCGCTCCGGGGTGCTCACCGCGACGGTCGCCGAGGACGCCGCGGACGGCACGCCCGGCGAGGTCACCGTCGACATGGGCCGGGCGAGGCTGCCCGGGCCGGACGGCATCGAGGTCGCGGTCGGCGAGCGGCGCTGGCCCGCCCTGAACGTCAACATGGGCAACCCGCACGCGGTGGCCTTCGTGGCGAGCCTGGACCACGCCGGGGACCTCTTCACCGCCCCGCTCACCAGCCCCGCGGGCGCCTACCCGGAGGGCGTCAACGTCGAGTTCGTGGTGGACCGCGGCCCGCGGCACGTGGCGATGCGGGTGCACGAGCGCGGCTCGGGCGAGACCCGCTCCTGCGGCACCGGCGCCTGCGCCGTCGCGGTGGCGGCCATCCGCCGGGACGGCGCGGACCCGGCGGTCACCGGCGAGGCGGTCGCCTACACGGTGGACGTGCTGGGCGGCCGGCTGGTCATCACCGAGCACCCGGACGGCCGGGTGGAGATGACCGGTCCGGCGGTGATCGTGGCGGAGGGGCGGATCGACCCGCGCTGGTGGGAGTCGATCGCCCGGGCCTCGTAGCGATGGCCCGGTTTGCCCACTTCGTACGGTGACGAATCCCCCCGATCGGGTGATACCGGTCGCGGACGGGAATCACGGCGTCGCGGAACGTGCTCTGCTCGGTAGCATGGACCACCGGGTCACCCCACGGGGAGGGGCCGCACCCGGCGACGTTGCCGGAGGTGCCGATGACCATCGAAGCCGGGCAGTCCCTCACGGGGCAGCCGACGACCGCACGGCAGGCCGGGGCCAGGAGGCCCCTGGGGGAGCTCGGCCGGGCCGCGCTCGGCCGGGCCGGGCGGGCCGCCCTGCTGGCCACCGGCCGGCCGCCCGTGCCGGACGCCCTGGAACCGCTGGTCCAGGTGCACCGGCGGCACCACCCGCAGGCGGACCTCGCCCTGCTGGCCCGGGCGTACCGGCTGGCCGAGGCCAGCCACCGCGGCCAGAAGCGCAAGAGCGGTGAGCCGTACATCACCCATCCGCTGGCCGTCACCATGATCCTGGCCCAACTCGGCGCCGGGACGACCACCTTGGTCGCCTCGCTGCTCCACGACACCGTCGAGGACACCGAGTTGACGCTGGAGCAGGTGGGCGCCGGGTTCGGGCCCGAAGTCGCCTACCTGGTCGACGGGGTGACCAAACTGGAGAAGGTCGACTTCGGCGCCGCCGCCGAGGCCGAGACCTTCCGCAAGATGCTGGTCGCCACCGGGGACGACGTCCGGGTGATGGTGATCAAGCTCGCCGACCGGCTGCACAACATGCGCACCATCCGGCACATGAAGCCGGCCAGCCAGGTGCGGATCGCCAAGGTCACCCGGGACGTGCTGATCCCGCTGGCCGAGCGGCTCGGCATCCAGGTGCTCAAGGCGGAGCTGGAGGACATCGTCTTCGCCACCCTGCACCCCGAGGAGCACGCCCGCACCCGGGGCCTGATGGCCGGTCACGAGGCCGAGCCGGACGCCCTGCTGGAGCCCTTCGCCCGCCGGCTGGCCCGCCAGCTCGCCGAGACCGGGGTCGCCGCCGAGGTGACGGTACGGCCCCGGCACTGCGTCTCGCTGCACCGGGTGCTGATCAAGCGGGCCGCCGCGCCCGGGCGGGACGGCCGGCCGCAGGAGCCGCAGCCGGCCGACTTCGGGCGGCTGCTGGTGGTGGTCGAGGAGAACGCCGACTGCTACGCGGTGCTCGGCGAGCTGCACACCTGCTGGACGCCGCTGCCCGGGGAGTTCAAGGACTTCGTCGCCGCCCCCAAGTTCAACCTCTACCAGTCGCTGCACACCGCCGTCGCGCTGGACGGCGGCGCGGTGGTCGAGGTGCTGGTGCGGACCCGGCGGATGCACGAGGTGGCCGAGACCGGGGTGGTCGCGCTCGGCGACCCGACCCCGGCCGGTCCGGCCCAGGACACCGACGAACTGGACCGCACCGACCCGGCCCGGCCCGGCTGGCTCAGCCGGCTGCTGGAGTGGCAGCAGGAGACCCCCGACCCGGACGCCTTCTGGTCCGCGCTCACCGCCGACCTGGCCGGGGACCGCGAGATCACCGTGGTGACGGAGAGCGGTGAAACGCTTCAGCTGAGGGCCGGGGCCAGCTGCGTGGACGCCGCCTACCTGCTCGGCGAGGAGACCGGCCACCGATGTATCGGCGCCCGGGTCAACGGCCGGCTCACCGCGCTGTCCACCCCGTTGCAGGACGGGGACGTCCTGGCGGTGCTCACCGAGAGCCTCCCGCCCGGCGGCGGGGCCCAGCCGTCCGGGCCGTCCCCGGAGTGGCTGGCGCACGCCCGCACCCCCGCCGCCCGGCTGGCCATCGAGCGCTGGCTGGCCGACCACCCGGCCCGGCTGCCGGTGGTGCGCACCGGCCCGGCCGGCGGCCAGCCCGCCCCGCCCGCGCACCGGCCCGGCGAGCGCCGCGCCGCCCCCGTCGTGGTGGCCGGCCGGCCCGGGGCGCAGGTGCGGCTGGCCCGCTGCTGCACACCCGTGCCCCCGGACGCGGTGGCCGGCTACCCGATCCGCGGCGGCGCGGTGGCCGTGCACCGCACCGCCTGCCCCGCCGGGCAGCGGCTGCGCGCCGACGGGCGGGCCGAACTGGAGGTCCGCTGGCAGCCCGGGGACGCCCCGGCGGCCGGCCACCGGGTGACCCTGCGGGCCGAGGCGCTGAACCGGCCCCGGCTGCTCGCCGACCTCACCGCGGCGATCTCCGCCGAGGGCGTCGGTATCGTCTCCGCCGAGGTCGAACCGCCGCAGGAGCTGCGGGTCCGGCACACCTACACCGTCGAGCTGCCCGAGCCGGGCGCGCTGCCCGCCCTGATGCGGGCGATGCTCAAGGTTTCCGGGGTGTACGACGTCAGCCGCCCGCACGCCCCCGAGGGGACGCAGACCCGCCACTCCGGTGGAAATGGGGGTGACCGGCCCGCACCGGGCGTGCGACCATCGTGGGGAATTCACGGCCGGTCCACGGCGTTCTCAGGGCACAGGAGCCCCGGTGGGATCCAAGGGACCACGCCGAAGCCATCCAGCGACCAAAGGACAGAATGACCTCCACGTTCGAAGCCCGCGACCACGCCGACGCCCCGCGCCGCCTCGACGGTCTGCGAGCGGAAGCCCTCATGGACGAGGACCTCGCGGCCATCGACGAGGACCTCGGCCACAACTACGACGGCGACCAGTACGACCGCAGTGAGCGCGCCGCCCTGCGCCGTGTCGCCGGCCTCTCCACCGAACTCGAAGACGTCACCGAGGTCGAGTACCGCCAGCTCCGCCTGGAGCGCGTGGTGCTCGTCGGCGTCTGGACGGACGGCACCCTGGAGGAGGCGGAGAACTCGATGGCCGAGCTCGCCGCGCTCGCCGAGACCGCCGGTTCCGAGGTGCTGGACGGCGTCATCCAGCGCCGCGACAAGCCCGACGCGGCCACCTACATCGGCTCCGGCAAGGCCAAGGAGCTGCGCGACATCGTCGCCTCCAGCGGCGCCGACACCGTGGTCTGCGACGGTGAGCTCACCCCCGGCCAGCTGATCCAGCTGGAGGACGTGGTCAAGGTCAAGGTCGTCGACCGGACGGCCCTGATCCTGGACATCTTCGCCCAGCACGCCAAGTCCCGGGAGGGCAAGGCGCAGGTCTCGCTCGCGCAGATGCAGTACATGCTGCCGCGCCTGCGCGGCTGGGGTCAGTCGCTGTCCCGGCAGATGGGTGGCGGTGGCTCCGGCTCCTCGGGCGGCGGCATGGCCACCCGTGGTCCCGGTGAGACCAAGATCGAGACCGACCGGCGCCGGATCCGCGAGAAGATGGCGAAGCTCCGCAAGGAGATCGCCGACATGAAGAAGGGCCGCGACACCAAGCGCCAGGAGCGCAAGCGCCACCAGGTGCCGTCCGTGGCCATCGCCGGCTACACCAACGCCGGCAAGTCCTCCCTGCTCAACCGGCTCACCGGCGCGGGCGTGCTGGTGGAGAACTCGCTGTTCGCCACCCTGGACCCGACCGTGCGCCGGGCCGAGACCCCGAGCGGGCGGCTCTACACCCTGGCGGACACCGTCGGCTTCGTCCGGCACCTGCCGCACCACCTGGTCGAGGCCTTCCGCTCGACCATGGAGGAGGTCGCCGACGCGGACCTCATCCTGCACGTGGTCGACGGCTCGCACCCCGAGCCGGAGACGCAGCTGGCCGCCGTCCGCGAGGTCATCGTCTCGGTCGACGCGCAGAACGTGCCGGAGATCGTGGTGATCAACAAGGCCGACGCCGCCGATCCGCACGTGCTGCAGCGCCTGCTGCGCCGCGAGCCGCACGCCATCGTGGTGTCGGCCCGCAGCGGGGCCGGCATCGAGGAGCTGCTCAGGCTCATCGACGACGAGCTGCCGCGACCGGCCGTCGAGGTGCGGGCCCTGGTGCCCTACACCCAGGGCGCGCTGGTCTCCCGGGTGCACAAGGAGGGCGAGCTGATCGCCACCGAGCACACGGCCGACGGCACGCTGGTGCACGCCAAGGTGCCGGCCGAGCTGGCCGCCGAGCTGGAGTACTTCGCGGTGGCCCTGCAGGGCTGATCGGCGCGTTCCTGCTCGTTCCCGCTCGTCCCCGCTCGTCGGGGTGGCCCCCGGACGTACCGCGTCCGGGGGCTACTTCACGTTCTTGGCGAAGTAGTCGAAGGCCTGCTTGGCCTGGTCCTGGAGGGACGGCCCGGCCCGGTAGCCCGCCGGGCCGCGGCCGCCGAGCGAGCTGACGCTGACCAGGTTGGGCCGGCCGTCCCTGGTGATGAACCAGCCGCCGCCGCCCGCGCCGCCGCCCATGGAGCAGCCGATCGCGTACATCGGCGGGCGGGACCGGTCGAAGGACAGCCGGCCCGGCGGGGCGGGGGAGTCGCAGCGCTCCAGCTCCATGCCGTCGAAGGGCCGCTCCACCGGGTAGCCGAAGACCACCGCCGCGGTGATCTGCTCGCGCGGGGCGTTGAACCAGACCGGGACGGAACCGCCGACCGCCTCCTCCAGGGACGGGCCGGCCGCGGACTCGCCGCGCACCCGGACGATCCCGTAGTCGTACTGGTCGTGGGCGCCGACCCCGCTCTCCTGGAGCCAGGTCGGCGACACCATGGCGCGCACCGCCGTCCACCGGCCGTACGGGGCGGCCTGCTGCTCGTCGTACGGCTTGCCGCGGGCCGCCCGGCCGTCCCGGTTGAAGGCGGGGACGAAGACCAGGTTCTTCACCCAGCCGCCGCCCCTGCCGTCGTGCAGGCAGTGCGCGGCGGTGAGGACCAGGTTGCTGCGGCCCGGGTTGAGCGGGTCGGCGACCACCGTGCCGGAGCAGGCCGCGTCGCCCTGCGGCGTGGTCATCAGCAGCCTGCCGACCACGGCGGAGTCCGGGCCGTACGGGTGGGGCTGCGGCCGGGCCTGGACGACGGCCGGCGGGGCGTCCCGGTCGACGCCGGGGGGTGCGGCGGCGGTCGGGACGTACTCGGGGGTGGGCCGGGCCCTGGCGGCCTCCGTCCGGGCCGCCGTCCAGTAGCCCGGGGGCACCTGGTTGGCGAAGCCGCTGTCGGCGACGTAGCGGGCCCAGTCCTCCAGCTTCCAGCCGCTCAGGTCGCCCAGGCTGGTGGGCGCGGCCTTGGGCAGTGCCGCGGGCGGGGGGGCGGGGGCGGCGGGGCCGTCCGGTGCGCAGGCGGCCGCGGTGAGCGTCAGGGCGGCGAGCAGCGCGGCGCCGGCCGCGGCGGCCCGCCGCCCCCCGGTGCGGGGGGTGCGGCGGGTGGTGCCGGTGGAGTCAGTGGTGCTGGTGGTGCCGGTGGTGCGGGTGGTGCTGATGGTGCGCAAGCTGAGGAGTCCCCCGTGGTGGTGCCGGTCACTGCTTCCTGGAGATCCAGTCCAGGGCCTGCTTGGCGACCGTCTCCAGGTACGGGCCGCTCAGCGAGGTGTGCTCCTGGGTGCCGATCGAGGTGTTGCTGACCAGGGCGGTCCGCCCGTCCGGCATGGTGGCGAACCAGCCGCCGCCGCTGGCGCCCTGGGTCATGTTGCAGCCGATGGTCAGCATGGACGGGCGCTTGGGGTCGAAGGACAGCCGGACGGGCGTGCCGCCGTCGCACTTGTACAGCTCCTGGCCGTCGAACGGCTTGACCAGCGGGTAGCCGGTGGCCGAGACCTTGAGCTGGTCGCGGGGCGCGTCGAACCACACCGGGACGGCCGAACCGACCGTCTCCTCCAGGGACTTGCCGGTGTCGTTCTGGTTGTGCACGCGCATCACGGCGAAGTCGTACTGGTTGGCGGCGTCACCGGTCTGCCCGCCCTCGACCATCCACTGCGGGGAGGTGACGATCTGGTCGGCCCACCAGGTGCCCAGCGGGGCGAGGTCGGACAGCGGGGCCTTCTTGCCGCCGCTGGAGGCGCCCGAGTCGTTGTAGGCGGGGACGAAGACCAGGTTCTTGTAGAAGTCGCCGCCCTTGCCCTCGTGCACGCAGTGGGCCGCCGTCCAGACCAGATTGCTCCTGCCCGGGTGCTGGGGGTCGGCGATCACCGTCGCCGAGCAGTTGCCCCGGCCGCCCTGGGCGGAGAAGAACACCTTCCCGGAGGGCTGCTTGAGGTACGGGCGGGGCACCTGGACGGCCTTGACCACCGGCGGCTCCGGGTCGGTCACGCCGTCGGCGGCGGCCGGCTTGGCGGTCGGCGGCGCCGGGTCGGCGGGCTTGGCGTCGCCCATCTTGTCCGGGTTCCAGAAGTCCTTCACCACCGGGTTGTTGAAGACGTGCTTGGACGCCCACTTGTCCCAGTCGTCGTACTTCCACTTCTTGAGGTCGTCCCAGGTCTTCGGCAGGCCCTCCAGCAGGCTGGTCGGCAGGCCGGACGGCAGGGTGATCCCGCCGATGACGCCGCCGGGGGCGGCGGAGCCGCTCGCGTCCGTGCTGGGCGGCGGTGCGGCGACGGTCCGGTCGGCGCCCGCCGGGCCGTCCGGTCCGCAGGCGCTGACGGCCAGCAGCGTTCCGGCGACCAGTGCGGCGGCCAGGGCTGACCGGTGGATCGGTGGCATCGGTGGGCTTCCCCCTGTACTCGGTCGGACGGTGTCGGGTCGGTCCTCGGTGCGGCGGCCCGCCGCCCTGGAGTCTTCCATCGCCGTGGAGGACGGCGGCGGCCGCCCCCCGGGTTCCGCGACCGCCCGGAGGTCACCGATCCGTGACGCGGAACCGGCCCCGTCGTTGGCACAGCAGGGCCGCCCCGCCCGGTGACGCACTATCCCCGATCTTCACCCGGACGAGTGAGCCGTCCTTGTGATCACCCGTCAGGGATAGGTAACCCTTACCTGACGCGACGGTGCGAGCGCCCGCCGACCCTCTCCACCACCCGCGCGCGTCCGCACCCCCACGCGCACCAAGGAGCAGCCTTGAGCACCGCCCTCACCGGAGCCCCGCCCGTACCGCCGCCCACTGTGCAGCGGGCCGCCTCCGGGCCCGACCCGCTGCTGCACCCCGACCCCGCCGTCGCCGCCGAACAGGCGGCCCTGGAAGCCCTGTTGCGCTGCTGGGCCCGGGAGACCGGGGCCCGCCCCGGGCCGGACGGCCGACTGCGGATCGACGTCCTCGGCGGGGCCGCCCGGCTCACCGCCGCCGTCCGGCACTGGTCGCCCGGCGGCTGGCACCGCTTCGGCCCGGCCACCCTCTCGGCCGGGGACGGCGCCCCGGCGGGAGACGGCGCCGCGGCCCCGGTGGACGCCGTCACCGCCGCCGCCCTGCTCGCCGCCGCGGCCGCCGAACGGCCCGACCCCGGGCAGGTCGCCGACCTCGCCGCCCGGGTCGCCGACTCGGTGGTGCGCACCGCCGAGATCCTCGCCCACCGCCGCACCGCCGCCGAACCCGGCGGGCCGGAACGCTCCGCCTTCCTCGCCGCCGAACAGGCCCTGCTGCTCGGCCACCCCCTGCACCCCACCCCGAAGAGCCGCGACGGCCTCGGACCGGCCCAGAGCGCCGCCTACTCGCCCGAACTCCACGGCTCCTTCCAGGTCCACTGGTACGCCGTCGACCGCGGCCTGCTCGCGGCTGGCTCCGCCGTCGCCGAGAGCGCCGACCGGATCACCGCCGCCC
Organism: Kitasatospora sp. NPDC059146; assembly: GCF_042786665.1. Classification (NCBI taxonomy): domain Bacteria; kingdom Bacillati; phylum Actinomycetota; class Actinomycetes; order Kitasatosporales; family Streptomycetaceae; genus Kitasatospora; species Kitasatospora sp. NPDC059146. The sequence continues at coordinate 11,426 of NZ_JBHZCY010000080.1, forward strand.
TCCTCGGCGGCCACGCGACCCTGCCGCCCGGCACCGCCGCCCTGCCGCTGCACCCCTGGCAGGCCCGCGAGCTCGCCCACCGCCCGACCGTCGCCGCGCTGCTCGCCGACGGGCTGCTGCACGACCTCGGCCCGGCCGGCGAACCCTGGTACCCCACCTCCTCGGTGCGCACCGTCTACCGGCCCGGCACCCCGTGGATGCTCAAGCTCTCGCTCGGCCTGCGGATCACCAACTCCCGCCGGGAGAACCTGCGCAAGGAACTCCACCGCGGCCTGGAGGTGCACCGGCTGCTGGAGAGCGGCCTCGCCGCCGAGTGGCGGGCCGCCCACCCCGGCTTCGACATCGTCCGCGACCCCGCCTGGATCGGCGTCGACCACCCCGACCTCGGCGACCCCGGCGGGCTGGACACCGTGCTGCGCGCCCAGCCCTTCGGACCGGCCGAACGCGCCCTCTGCGTCGCCGGGTTCGTCGCCGAACAGCCGCGCGGCACCGGCGCCACCGTGCCGTCCGCCCTCGGCGACACCCTGCGCGCGCTCGCCGCCCGCACCGGCCGCCCGCTGCGCACCGTGGCCGCCGAATGGTTCCTGCGCTACCTGGACGCCGTCGTGCTGCCCGTGCTCTGGCTGGACGGCCACGGCGGCATCGCCCTGGAGGCCCACCAGCAGAACAGCATCGTCCTGCTGGACGCCGAGGGCTGGCCCCGCGGCGGCCGCTACCGCGACAACCAGGGCTACTACTACCGGGAGAGCGCCGCCGAGCGGCTCACCGCCCGGCTGCCCGGACTCGGTGAGCAGAGCGACACCTTCCTGCCGGACGACGTCATCGACCACCACTTCGCCTACTACCTCGGCATCAACCACGTGCTCGGCCTGATCGGCGCCTTCGGCTCCCAGGGCCTCGCCGAGGAGACGGTGCTGCTGGCCGGGCTGCGCCGGTTCCTGGCCGGCCCGCGGGCCGCCGCCACCGGCTCCGCCCTGCCCGCCCTGCTGCTGGACGCGCCCACCCTGCCCTGCAAGGCCAACCTGCTCACCCGGATCAACGGCCTCGACGAACTGGTCGGCCCGGTCGCCACCCAGTCCGTGTACGTGGACATCCCCAACCCGGTGGCGGGCGCCTGATGCCCGACGAGCTGCCCGGGTGGGGCGAAGTCCCCACCCCGGCCGGCCGGTTCCGGCTCCGCCCGGTCCGGCTGCCCGACCACCTGGAGCTGCTCACCGGATGGATGAACGACCCCGAGGTCGACGCCTTCTGGGAGCTCGCCGGGCCGCCCGCCGTCACCGAACGGCACGTCCGGGCCCAACTGGACGGCGACGGAAGCAGCCTGCCCTGCCTCGGACTGCTCGACGGCACCCCGATGAGCTACTGGGAGGTCTACCGCGCCGACCTCGACCCGCTCGCCGGGCACTACCCCGCCCGCCCGCACGACACCGGCGTGCACCTGCTGCTCGGCCCGGCCGCCAGTCGCGGCCGCGGCCTCGGCGCCCAGCTGCTGGCCGCCGTCGCCGCCCTCGTGCTGCGCCACCGGCCCGACTGCCAACGGGTGGTGGCCGAACCGGACGTCCGCAACCGGCGCTCGGTCCGGGCCTTCGAACGGGCCGGATTCCGGGCCGCCGCCGAACTCGACCTGCCCGACAAGCGCGCCGCGCTGATGGTGCGCGACCGCGAAGCGCCACTCCCCGCCTAGGACACCCCTGTGGACACCTCGACACCCCACGAACCCCCCTACGACCTGCTCGGCGTCGGCATCGGCCCGTTCAACCTCTCGCTCGCCGCCCTCGCCGAGCCGGTACCCGGGCTGCGCACGCTCTTCTGCGACCAGCGCCCCGAGTTCCGCTGGCACCACGGCATGCTGGTGGACGGCGCCCGGATGCAGGTGCCCTTCCTGGCCGACCTCGTCTCACTCGTCGACCCGACCAACCCGTGGTCCTTCCTCAACTACCTGCGCGCCCAGGACCGGCTGTTCCCGTTCTACTTCGCCGAACGCTTCCAGCTGCCCCGCCGCGAATACGACCACTACTGCCGCTGGGCCGCCGACCGGCTGCCCAACTGCCGCTTCGGCACCGAGGTCACCGCCCTGCACCGGGACGGCCCGCTGTTCCGGGCCGAGCTGACCGACACCGCGACCGGCCGGCGCACCGCCGTACGGGCCCGCAACCTCGCGCTCGGCGTCGGCACCCGGCCGGTGCTCCCCGAGGCCTTCGCCGCCCTGGCCGACCGCCCGCGGGCCTTCCACTCCGCCGAGTACCTGGACCGCCGGGCCGAGCTCGCGGACGCCCGCGACATCACCGTGGTCGGCAGCGGACAGTCCGGCGCCGAGGTCTTCCTCGACCTGCTCCGCCGCCACCAGGACGACGGCGTCCGGCTGCGCTGGCTCACCCGCACCCGGGCGCTCGCCCCCATGGAGTACTCCAAGCTCGGCCTGGAACACTTCACCCCCGACTACACCCGCTACTTCCACGGCCTGCCCGGCCCGGTCCGGGACGCCCTGGTCACCGCCCAGTGGCAGCTGCACAAGGCCGCCAGCGCGGAGACCCTCGCCGAGATCCACGACCACCTCTACGAGCGCACCATCGGCCGCCCGATCGACACCGCCCCGGTCGAGATCACCCCCGGCACCGCCGTCACCGCGGCCCGGCCCGGGCCCTGCGGCGGACTCGAACTGGACTGCCGGCACACCGACTCCGGCGCCGAACACGTGCTGCGCACCGACGCCGTGGTGCTCGCCACCGGCTACCGCGCCGCCCGCCCGGCCGCGCTCGAACCGCTCGCCCACCTGATCGACTGGGACGAGACCGGGCGCTACCGGGTCGACCTCGACCACCGGGTCGCCACCCGGCCCGAGCTCACCGGCGGCCTCTACGTCCAGAACGCCGAACTCCACACCCACGGGGTCGGCGCCCCCGACCTCGGCCTCGGCGCCCACCGGGCCGCCGTCATCCTCAACGCCGTCACCGGCCGGACCGTCCACCGGCTGCCCGACCGCACCGCCTGGACCGGCTTCGCGCCGCCCGGGGCGCCGGCCGCGGCCGGGCCCGTAGGCGCTCCGATCGAGCAGACCCCCGTCGTCCCCCACCCCCAGGAGCTGACCCGTGCCGCAACCGTCGGCCGCTGAACCGCCGCTCTACCTGCCCCCGCACCTCACCGCCGGGCACTGGCAGCGGGCCGGCCGCGCCCTGCTGGCCAAGATGCTCGGCGAGTTCGCCTACGAGGACCTGCTCAAGCCCGTCCCGGGCCCCCTCGACGGCGAGTACCTGCTGAAGCTCCCCGAGGCCGAGTACCGCTTCGCCGCCCGGCGCGGGGCCTACGACAGCTGGCAGGTCGACCCCGGGTCGATCCGCTGCTCCCGCCCGGACGGCCTGGACCCGCTGCGCTTCCTCCCGTACGCCCGGGACGCGCTCGGGATGCGCGGCGACACCACCGCCCACCTGGTCCGCGAGCTGTCCGCCACGCTGACCGCCGACGCCCGCCAGCTCGCCACCGCGCTCACCGCCGCCGAGCTCGCCGACCTCGACCACCCCGCCCTGGAGGGCCGGCAGAGCGGCCACCCGTGGATCGTCCCCAGCAAGGGCCGGATCGGCTTCTCCGGCACCGACGCCGCCCGCTGGGCCCCGGAGGCCCGCAGCCCCCGGCCGCTGCCCTGGATCGCCGTCCACCGCCGGCTCGCCGAGTACCGCGGCGTGCCCGGCCTGGAACGCCCCGAGCAGTTGTACGCCCGCGAACTGGACGACGAGGCCGCACTGCGCGCCCCGCTCGGCGCCGACGCCGACGACTACCTGCTGCTGCCCGTCCACCCCTGGCAGTGGGACGAGACGGTCCTGCCGCTGTTCGCGCCCTGGATCGCCTCCGGCGAGATCGTCCCGCTGGCCTCGGACGGCGACCCACGGCTGCCCCAGCAGTCCATCCGCTCCTTCTTCAACACCGCCCACCCCGAGCGCTGCACCGTCAAGCTGCCGCTGTCCATCCTCAACACCCTGGTCTGGCGCGGGCTGCCGGTCGAACGCACCCTCGCCGCGCCCGCCGTCACCGCCTGGCTGCACGGGCTGCGCGACGCCGACCCGTACCTGCGGGACGAGTGCCGGGTGATCCTGCTCGGCGAGATCGCCTCCGTCACCGTCGACCACCCGCTCTACCGGGAGATGCCCGACTCGCCGTACCAGTACAAGGAACTGCTCGGCGCGATCTGGCGCGAACCGCTCGGCCCCTTCCTGGCCGGCGACGAGCGCGCCCGCACCCTCGCCGCCCTGCTGCAGAGCGGCTCCGACGGGCGCGCCCTCGCCGTCGAACTGATCGCCCGCTCCGGCCTCACCCCCGCCGGGTGGACCGCCCGGCTGTTCGCCGCGCTGCTGCCGCCGCTGCTGCACTTCCTCTACCGCTACGGACTGGTCTTCTCCCCGCACGGCGAGAACGCCGTCGTGGTCTTCGACGACCGCGGCACCCCGACCCGGCTCGCGGTCAAGGACTTCGTCGACGACGTCAACCTCAGCGACCAGGACCTCCCCGAGCTGCGCGCGCTGCCCCCCGAGGTCGCCGACGTGCTGCTGCGGGAGAACCCCCAGGGGCTGTGCCAGTTCATCCACTCCGGGCTGTTCATCGGCGTCTTCCGCTACCTCGCCCCGCTGCTGGAGGCGCAGGCCGGCCTCGCCGAGACCGAGTTCTGGGCCCTGCTGCGCGCGGAGATCCACCGCTACCAGGCCCGCTTCCCCGAGCTGCGCGAGCGCTTCGACCTGTTCGACCTGTTCCGCCCCCGGATCGACCGGCTCTGCCTCAACCGCAACCGGCTGCTCATGGACGGCTACCAGGACCGCCCGCACCGCCCGCACGCCGTCCGGCACGGCACCGTGCCGAACGCCCTGGTCGGCGTGGAGGTGCGGCCGCCCGGCCCCCGCCCCGGACAACGGGATCGGATTGTCACCCCCGCCCCGTAGGGTGGAAGGGTCATGACGAACGACTCCGAATCCCACGACTCCGAATCCCAGCGGGCGACGGACCTCGGCGACGCGGCCGAGGAAGCCGTCGCCGTCCCGCGCTCGCGGATTCCCGAGCTCCTGCACGCCGCGGTCGAGGCCGTCGGCGGTGTGGAGCGCCCCGGCCAGATGCGGATGGCCGAGGCCGTCGCCGACGCCGTCGACCACTCCGAGCACCTGCTCGTCCAGGCCGGCACCGGCACCGGCAAGTCCCTCGCCTACCTGGTGCCGGCCCTCGCCCACGGCGACCGGGTGGTGGTCGCCACCGCCACCCTGGCCCTGCAACGCCAGCTGGTGGAACGGGACTTGCCGCGCACGGTCGAGGCGCTGCACCCGGTGCTGCGCCGCCGCCCGCTGTACGCGATGCTCAAGGGCCGCTCCAACTACCTGTGCCTGCACCGGGCCAACGAGGGCACCCCGAGCGAGGAGGGCGAGGGCCTGTTCGACCCGGTCGACGCGCTCGGCGGCCCCACCGGCAAGCTCGGCCAGGACGTGCTCCGGCTGCGCGACTGGGCCGACGAGACCGAGACCGGCGACCGGGACGACATGAGCCCCGGCGTCTCGGACAAGGCCTGGGCGCAGCTCTCCGTCACCTCCAAGGAGTGCCTGGGCGCGACCCGCTGCGCGTACGGGCAGGAGTGCTTCGCGGAGAAGGCCCGGGAGCGGGCCAAGCTCGCGGACGTCGTGGTCACCAACCACGCGATGCTCGCGATCGACGCGATCGAGGGCGCGCCGGTGCTGCCCGAGCACGGGCTGCTGATCGTCGACGAGGCGCACGAGCTGGTCAACCGGGTCACCGGCGCGGCCACCGCCGAGCTGACCGTCGGCGCCGTCAACCGGGCGGTCAAGCGGGCCGCCCGGCTGGCCAACGAGAAGGCCGTGGACGCGCTGCAGGCCGCCGCCGAGAACTACCACGGCCTGATGGAGACCGCCCAGCCCGGCCGGGTCGAGGAACTGCCCGAGTACCTGGCCTACGCCGTCACCGCGATCCGGGACGCCTCCCGGCAGGTGATCACCTCGCTCGGCGAGACCCGGGACAAGGGCCTCAGCGACGAGGACGCCGTCCGCAAGCAGGCGATGGCCTCGGCCGAGACCCTGCACGAGACGGCCGACCGGCTGCTGGAGGGCTCCGAGTACGACGTGGTCTGGATCGAGCGCAGCGACCGCTACGGGCTGGGCACCGCCTCGCTGCGGGTCGCGCCGCTGAGCGTGTCCGGGCTGCTGCGCGAGGGCCTGTACAAGGAGCGCTCGGTCGTCCTGACCTCGGCTACCCTCAAGCTCGGCGGGGACTTCAACGGCGTGGCCGGCTCGCTCGGCCTGCCCAAGGAGACCAGGCTGCCGGACCGGCGCACCCCCGGTGACAACCCGGAGGCCGGCTCCGGCTTCGGCGAGGACGCCGTCCCGCACTGGCGGGGCATCGACGTCGGCTCGCCGTTCAAGTACCCCAAGCAGGGCATCCTGTACGTGGCCAAGCACCTCGCGGACCCCGGGCGCGACCCCGAACGGCCCGACATGCTGGACGAGTTGGCCGAGCTGGTCGAAGCGGCCGGCGGGCGCACCCTGGGCCTGTTCTCCTCGATGCGCGGCGCCCAGGCCGCTGCCGAGGCGATGCGGGAGCGGCTCGACCACCGGATCCTGCTCCAGGGGGAGGACACCCTCGGCGAGTTGATCCGCGAGTTCGCCTCGGACGCCACCACCTGCCTGTTCGGCACCCTCTCGCTCTGGCAGGGCGTGGACGTGCCCGGCTCGGCCTGCCAGCTGGTCGTGATGGACCGGATCCCCTTCCCCCGGCCGGACGACCCGCTGATGAGCGCCCGCCAGAAGGACGTCGAACAGCACGGCGGGAACGGCTTCATGGCGGTCGCGGCGACCCACGCGGCGCTGCTGATGGCACAGGGCGCGGGCCGGCTGGTGCGCGCGGCGGAGGACCGGGGCGTGGTCGCGGTGCTCGACCCGCGGGTGGAGACCAAGCGGTACGGGGGCTTCTTCCGGTCCTCGATGCCGGAGTTCTGGTACACCACGGACCGCAACCAGGTGCGGCGCTCGCTGGCGGCGATCGACGCCTCGGCGGCGCCGGTGCGGCCGGTGGTGAAGCGGGGCTGAGCGGCCCCGGCGCGTGGCGCAGGACGGACGGAGGGGCTCCCCGCTGACGCGGTGGAGCCCCTTCCCGTCGTCGTGCCGACCGCTCGCGGTGGCGGCCGGGTGTCGCCGTCAGAGGCGGCGCAGGACCGCGACCACCTTGCCCAGGATGGTGGCGTTGTCGCCGTTGATCGGCTCGTAGGCCGGGTTGTGCGGCATCAGCCAGATCCGGCCGTCCTCGCGCTTGAGCCGCTTGACGGTGGCCTCGCCGTCGATCATGGCGGCCACGATGTCGCCGTTCTCGGCGACCGGCTGGCGGCGCACCGTGACCCAGTCGCCGTCGCAGATGGCCGCCTCGATCATCGAGTCGCCGCGCACGGTGAGGGCGAACAGCTCGCCCTCGCCGACCAGCTGGCGGGGCAGCGGGAAGACGTCCTCGACCGTCTGCTCGGCCAGGATCGGACCACCGGCCGCGATCCGGCCGACCAGCGGCACGTAGGAGGTGGAGGGCCGCCCGGCCGTCTCGGCGGTGTTGGGGCGGGCCACCTCGACGCCGCGGACCTCGTAGGCGCGCGGGCGGTGCGGGTCGCGGCGCAGGAAGCCCTTGCGCTCCAGGGCCATCAGCTGGTGGGCGACCGAGGAGGTGCTGGACAGGCCGACGGCCTGGCCGATCTCGCGCATGGACGGCGGGTAGCCGCGGCGCTGGACGGAGTCGCGGATGACCTCGATCACCCGGCGCTGGCGCTCGGTGAGCCCGGCCTCGTCGGTGCGGATGCCGGGGGGGCGGCCGGGCATCGAGCGGGCCGGGGAGGGATGGGTGTCGTCCATGGTGGGGGAGTGCTCGATCGGCTGGTCGGGGACGCGGCCCGTGGTGGAAACGGCCGGGCCGGAGAGGCGGTGGTCTTCGCTGCGGTCCATGCTGATGTCCACGCTCTGCTGATTCGTGGTGCGCTGCCCCACCTTGAACTGGGAGTGTTCCTGCACCGGGATGGTGTTGGTTTCGACGGTGTTCACGGCGGCCCCTCTCGACGGCTGTCCTCTCCCCTTTTCCAACCCAACGCGCCTCCTATCGAAAGGTTGCGCCAAACACACGTTCGAGTGAATTATTCGGGAGTTGACTGACTCGATCAAGGCTTTGTTGTACATCGAGTAAATGTTCGACCGGATGTCGACTCCGGAAGTCTAATCGGCGCCGACACGCCAGGGGTGTCACCTCCCCCCGAGACCTAGATGTAGTGGCTAGAGTCCTCTCCGTGCCCAGTACTAGTGGTCGCGCCGCATGATCAGCTTGCCGAAGGCGGGGGCGCATCGCATAGACTCAACCGGTCCGCACGTCCTGCCAGGGAGGGATCCCCAGGTGCACTGCCCCTTCTGCCGGCACTCCGACAGCCGCGTCGTCGACAGTCGGACCACCGAGGACGGCAGCTGCATTCGCCGTCGTCGACAGTGCCCGGACTGCGGTCGCCGTTTCACCACCGTGGAGACGGCCGCGCTGATGGTCATCAAGCGCAGTGGCGTCACCGAGCCGTTCTCCCGGCAGAAGGTCATCACCGGAGTCCGCAAGGCCTGCCAGGGCCGCCCGGTCACCGAGGACGCCCTCGCCCAGCTCGGCCAGCGGGTCGAGGAGTGCGTGCGGGCCAGCGGCAGCGCCGAGCTGACCACCCACGACGTCGGGCTGGCCATACTCGGCCCGCTGCGGGACCTCGACGTGGTCGCCTACCTGCGCTTCGCCAGCGTGTACCAGGCGTACGACGGACTCGAGGACTTCGAGGCCGCCATCGCGGAGATCCGCGCCGAGCGGCCCGCCCCCGAGGCGGACGGCACCTGCGTGCCCGTTCCCGCCGCCGCGCCCTAGGAGGCGCGCCGGGCCCCACGCGGGCCCGCCCAGGAGCCACCACCATGCGGCCCCCGTGGGCCGGTAGCACCACACCGGCCCCGCGTGGGCCCACGCGTGCCCGAAAACGGGGCACAGAACACTACAAACCGTGCGTAAGCGGACGGGGTCCCGTCTGCCCGCACACCGGAAGAACGAACCAGCGGTGCCCGGATTTTTCGGGGCACTTCGGGCGTTTGCCCAGGAGGAGGAGCGAGAAGTGACAGACACCACGAGCGGTTCCGCACGCGGGTCGAGGTCCGAGAAGGCCGTGACCAAGGGTGCCAAGGCCCCCAAGGGCGGTCTCCGGATCGAGCGCATCCACACCACCCCTGGCGTGCACCCGTACGACGAGGTCAGCTGGGAGCGGCGCGACGTCGTCATGACCAACTGGCGTGACGGCTCCATCAACTTCGAGCAGCGCGGCGTCGAGTTCCCCGACTTCTGGTCGGTCAACGCCGTCAACATCGTCACCTCCAAGTACTTCCGCGGCGCCGTCGGCACCCCCCAGCGCGAGTGGAGCCTCAAGCAGATCATCGACCGCGTGGTGCTCACCTACCGCGCGGCCGGCGAGAAGCACGGCTACTTCGCCACCAAGGACGACGCCGAGACCTTCGAGCACGAGCTGACCCACGCCCTCCTCCACCAGGTGTTCAGCTTCAACTCGCCGGTCTGGTTCAACGTCGGCACCAAGCAGCCCCAGCAGGTCAGCGCCTGCTTCATCCTGTCCGTCGACGACTCCATGGAGTCGATCCTCGACTGGTACAAGGAAGAGGGCATGATCTTCAAGGGCGGCTCCGGCGCCGGCCTCAACCTCTCCCGGATCCGCTCCTCCAAGGAGCTGCTCTCCTCCGGCGGCAACGCCTCCGGCCCGGTCTCCTTCATGCGCGGCGCCGACGCCTCCGCCGGCACCATCAAGTCCGGCGGCGCCACCCGGCGCGCGGCCAAGATGGTCGTGCTGGACGTCGACCACCCGGACGTCGAGGCCTTCATCGAGACCAAGGTGAAGGAGGAGGAGAAGATCCGCGCCCTGCGCGACGCGGGCTTCGACATGGACCTCGGCGGCGACGACATCACGTCCGTCCAGTACCAGAACGCCAACAACTCGGTCCGCGTCAACGACGAATTCATGACCGCCGTCGAGAACGGCACCGAATTCGGCCTGCGCGCCCGGATGACCGGCGAGGTCATCGAGACCGTCGACGCCAAGAAGCTGTTCCGCAAGATGGCCGAGGCCGCCTGGGCCTGCGCCGACCCCGGCATCCAGTACGACTCCACCATCAACCAGTGGCACACCTGCCCCGAGTCCGGACGCATCAACGCCTCCAACCCGTGCTCGGAGTACATGCACCTGGACAACTCCAGCTGCAACCTGGCCTCGCTGAACCTGATGAAGTTCCTGCGCGACGACGACTCGTTCGACGCGGAGCGGTTCGCCAAGGTCGTCGAGCTGGTCATCACCGCGATGGACATCTCCATCTGCTTCGCCGACTTCCCCACCGAGAAGATCGGCGAGACCACCCGCGCCTACCGCCAGCTCGGCATCGGCTACGCCAACCTCGGCGCCCTGCTGATGGCCACCGGCCACGCCTACGACAGCGACGGCGGCCGCGCCCTGGCCGGCGCCATCACCTCGCTGATGACCGGCACCGCCTACCGCCGCGGCGCCGAACTCGCCGGCGTCGTCGGCCCGTACGACGGCTACGCCCGCAACGCCACCGCCCACCAGCGGGTCATGAAGCAGCACGCCGACGCCTCCCTGGACGCCGTCTCCTTCGACGACCTGGACGCCCCGGTCTGGCTCCGGGCCAACAAGTCCTGGCAGGACGTGCTGCGCATCGGCGCGCAGAACGGCTTCCGCAACGCCCAGGCCTCGGTCCTCGCCCCGACCGGCACCATCGGCCTGATGATGGACTGCGACACCACCGGCGTCGAGCCCGACCTCGCCCTGGTCAAGTTCAAGAAGCTCGTCGGCGGCGGCTCGATGCAGATCGTCAACGGCACCGTCCCGCGCGCCCTCAAGCGCCTCGGCTACCAGGACGAGCAGATCGAGGCGGTCGTCGCCCACATCGCCGAGCACGGCAACGTGGTGGACGCGCCGGGCCTCAAGACCGAGCACTACGAGGTGTTCGACTGCGCGATGGGCGAGCGCTCCATCTCCCCGATGGGCCACGTGCGGATGATGTCGGCGATCCAGCCGTGGATCTCCGGCGCCATCTCCAAGACCGTGAACATGCCCGCCACGGCGACCGTCGAGGACGTCGAGGAGATCTACTTCGAGGCGTGGAAGATGGGCGTCAAGGCGCTCGCCATCTACCGCGAAAACTCGAAGGTCGGCCAGCCGCTCTCGGCCAAGAAGAAGGACTCCGAGACCGAGGCCAAGGCGGAGGAGGCCCCCGCCCCCGCGGCCGTGGTCGAGAAGGTCGTCGAGTACCGCCCCGTCCGCAAGCGCCTGCCCAAGGGCCGCCCGGGCATCACCACCTCCTTCACGGTCGGTGGCGCCGAGGGCTACATGACCGCCAACTCCTACCCGGACGACGGCCTCGGCGAGGTCTTCCTGAAGATGTCCAAGCAGGGTTCGACCCTCGCGGGCATGATGGACGCCTTCTCCATCGCCGTCTCGGTCGGCCTCCAGTACGGCGTGCCGCTGGAGACCTACGTCTCGAAGTTCACCAACATGCGCTTCGAGCCCGCCGGCCTGACCGACGACCCGGACGTGCGGATGGCCCAGTCGATCGTCGACTACATCTTCCGCCGCCTGGCGCTGGACTTCCTGCCGTTCGAGACCCGCTCGGCGCTGGGGATCCACTCCGTCGAGGAGCGCACCCGCCACCTGGAGACCGGCTCCTACGAGCCGCTGGAGGCCGAGGAGCTCGACACCGAGTCCCTCGCCCAGTCCGCCCCGGTCGCCGCGGCCAAGCCGGCCCCGGCCCCCGCCCCGGCCGTCGAGGCGCCCAAGGCGGCCCCGAAGCAGGCCCACAACTCCACGGAGCTGATGGAGATCCAGCTCGGCCTCAACGCCGACGCGCCGCTCTGCTTCTCCTGCGGCACCAAGATGCGCCGCGCCGGCAGCTGCTACCTCTGCGAGGGCTGCGGCTCCACCAGCGGCTGCAGCTGACCGCAGCGCTGACCCCGCGCGGGTGAGCAACCGCTGAGGCGGGGCGAGGACTTCACGTCCTCGCCCCGCCTCTTCTCGTTGTCCCGGGGCGCCGATGTCACGGATGGGGGTGGTGGTCGGTCGTAGGGGGTGTACGGGTGCGCGGGTGCTCGGCGTTCGGTGAGAGGAGTGGTGCGGTGACGGGGACGGTGCTGGTGACCGGGGCGACGGGGACGTTGGGGCGGGAGGTGGTGCGGCTGCTGGTGGCGCGCGGGGTGGCGGTGCGGGGGTTGAGCCGTCGGGCGCGGGCGGCGGGTGACGGGGTCGAGTGGGTGGTCGGGGACCTGGTGGGCGGGGCCGGGATCGCGGCGGCCGTGGGCGGGGTGGAGACGGTGCTGGACTGCGCGACCACGCAGGGGCGGAAGGACGTGGCGGGGGTCGGGCGGCTGGTGGCGCAGGCCCGGCGGGCCGGGGTGCGGCACCTGGTGTACGTGTCGATCGTGGGGATCGACCGGGTGCCGCTCGGGTACTACCGGGCGAAGCTCGACTGCGAGCGGGTGGTGCGGGAGTCGGGGCTGGGGTGGACGGTGCTGCGGGCGACGCAGTTCCACGACCTGCTGTTCAAGGCCTTCGACCTGAGCGCGCGGCTGCCGGTGTTCCCGGTGGTGAGCGGCGCCGGGGTGCAGCCGGTGGACGTCCGGGAGGTGGCGGAGCGGCTGGTGGAGCTGGTGGGGCGGGAGCCGGCCGGGTTCGCGCCGGAGGTGGGCGGGCCGCGGGTGCGGTCGTACCGGGAGCTGGCGGAGGCGTACCTGCGGGCGGCGGGTCGGCGGCGGCCGGTGCTGCCGCTGCGGGTGCCGGGGGCGGTGGGCCGGGCCCTGCGGGCGGGTGGGCTGACGACGCCGGAGCGGGCGGTGGGGCGGGGGACCTTCGAGGAGGCGTTGGCGCGGCGGTTCGGCTGAGCCGGGGCCCGCCGCTCGGCCGAACTGCCACGCAGTTGTCAACCAGGGTTGACATTCCCGAGGGTGTCAACCAGAGTTGACGTCATGAGCGAGAGCGGAGAGCTCGCGGCCGCCGCGAGCAGTCGTGACCCCGCCGTGGGGCTCCGGGCGGTCCGCGCCCTGCGTGATCTGGCGGACCGTCTGGAGGCCCTCCAGGTGGACAACGCCCGGTCGCAGGGCTGGTCCTGGCAGGACATCGCGGTCTGCCTCGGGGTGACCAGGCAGGCGGTCCACAAGAAGCACGCACGACGGGGGCCCGGCAAGGGCGAGGACGGAGGCTGAGCGATGTTCGAACGGTTCACCCAGGAGGCCCGGAGGGTCGTGGTCGTCGCCCAGGAGGAGGCGAGGCAGCTGCGGGACGACCGGGTCGGGACGGAGCACCTCCTGCTGGGGGTCCTGGAGTAGTCGCAGGATCCGGCGGCGTCCGTGCTGATCGGGGCCGGCCTGGACCAGGAGGCCGCGCGGCAGGCGGTGCGGCGCCTGCGGGGGAAGGGGGACCGGCAGGTCCTGGCCACGATCGGGGTCGACCTGGACGCGGTGCGGGAGGCGGTCGAGGCGGCCTTCGGGGAGGGGGCGCTGGACGCCCCGCCGGAGGAGGGGCGCAAGCGCTGGGGCCGGTTCCGCTCCGGTGGCTCGACGGCCGGGCACATCCGGTTCTCGACCCCGGCGAAGAAGGCGCTGGAGCTCTCCCTGCGGGAGTCGCTGCGCCTGGGGTCGAAGGAGATCGGGGTGGGCCACCTGCTGCTCGGGGTGCTCCGCGAGGGGGAGGGGCTCGGGGTGCTGGTGGTCGCCGACCACGGGCTGGACACGGCCGCCGTGCGGCAGGCGGTGGAGGCGGAACTGGCCTGAGCGGCGGTGCCGGGAAGGGGTGGAAGGTGTCGCCGTGCGGTGTACTCGGCGTGAATGAAGGAGATTGACCGTCAACTAGCGGGTTGAGGCCAATGTCTGAATCGATATGATCGGCCGAAAGCGTGAACCGATCAGCCGCCCGGAGGCGTTTCGCGACGCCACCGGGCGGTCTGGTATGCGCCCGACCAGCTGTCGGCGGCCGCAACCGTCGCCGACCCGCCGCCCGCGCCGCCGCCCGCCGACGTTGCCGAGGACCGCCCCGATGAGAGAAGCCACCAGCCCCGACGGTCGGCCGCGCCGCCGCTCCGCGCCGCGCACCGTCGCCCTGACCGCGGCCGCCGTGCTGCTGGCCCTGGTCGCCGCGCCGGTCGGCGTCAGCCGGGCCCTGGGCGCGCACCAACCGCTCACCGCGCTCGCGGTGGCCGCCGTGGCGGTGCTCTGGCTGATCGTGGTCGGCCTGGCCGCGAGCGGCGCCGAGCGCTCCCGCCGGCTGACCGACGACCTGGCCGTCCAGCACGGGGAGACCCGGGCCGCGCTGGTCGCCGCCGGCACCGCCCGGCAGGCCGAGACGGCCGCCCAGGACCGGGCCGCCGCCGCGTTCGCCGAACGGGACGCCGCCCGCGCCGAGCACGCCCGGGTCGAGGCGGACCTCACCGCCGCGCACGCCGAACTGGCCCGGCTGGGGGCCCGGCTGGAGGCCGAGCGGGCCGCCGCCGGGGCGGAGCGGGAGCGGGCCGCCGACGAGCGGGCCGAACTGGAGCGGATCCCCGAGGGCGTCCTGCCCGAGGTGGTGGAGAAGCTGCGCGGGGGCGCGTCCGTGGACAGCGCGCTGGCCGCCCACCGCAAGCACCCCCAGTACGCACTGCTGCGCGCGGTCGGCGAGGAGGTCGGCCGCGGCGAGCGCCTGCGGGCCGCCGCGCTCGCGGTCTGCGCGACCGCCGCCGGCCGCGTCCAGGCGCTGGCCACGAGCATGCACGCCGAACTGCGCGAGATGCAGCACCGGCACGACGAGGAGGTCCTCGGCGACCTGCTGCGGCTGGACCACTCGACCGCCCAGGCGGGCCGGATGGCGGACAGCATCGCAGTGCTCACCGGCGCCCGCTCCGGCCGCCGCTGGGCCAAGCCGATCGCGGTGGAGTCGGTACTGCGCGGTGCGCTCGGCCGGATCGGCGCCTACCAGCGGGTCCGGCTGCACAACGCCAGCACCGCCGCGGTGGCCGGCTTCGCGGCCGAAGGCGTGATGCACGCGCTGGCCGAACTGCTGGACAACGCCACCAACTTCTCCGCTCCGCCGGCCGAGGTGCACGTCTACGTCGAGGAGGTGCCGGCCGGTCTGGCGGTGACCGTCGAGGACAGCGGGCTGGGCCTGAGCGACAGTTGGCTGCGCCGGGCCGAACGGGCCGTCTCCGCCGAGCCGTTGGACCTCGCCACGCTGTCCGCCGGTACCCGGCTGGGCCTCGCGGTGGTCGGCGTGCTGGCGCGCAAGCACGGGCTGCAGATCTCCTTCCGGCCGTCGGCCCGCGGCGGTACCGGGGTGGTGATGCTGATCCCGCAGCAGGTGGTCACCCACCTGGTTCCGACGCCCGCCCCGGCGGCCGCGCCCGTGACGGCGTCCGCGCCGGCCGTGGAGTCCGTGCGCCCGGCGCTCACCCCCGCCCGCCCGGCGCCCGCCTCGCTGCCGCTCGCCTCGGCCCCGACTGCCTCGAACCCGACTGCCTCGACCCCGCCCGCCGTGGCCGTGCCGGTACCTGTCGTCCCGGCACCTGCTGCCCCGGCCCACGCCGTCGCAGCACACGCCGTCCCGGCGGCTGCCGCCCCCGCCCGGACCCCGTCCGGGCCGACCCGGATGACCGACAGCGGCCTGCCGCAGCGCCGCCGCGGCCAGACGATGGCCACCACCACCCCGCCGGCGGCCCCGGCCGCGAAGCCCGTACGGACCGACGCGGTGCGCGCCGCCGCCCGGTTCGGGGCCTTCCGCCGGGCCGCCCAGCCGGCGCTGCCCGCCCCCGGGGCGGCGCCGACCGCGGACACCGACACCGAGACCACGCCCGACGCTTCCCCCGTCACCGAGAAGGACTCCTGATGAGCAGCGCCACCGACCGCGACCTCGACTGGCTGTTGGAAAACCTGCTGGCGGCCACCCCCGGCAGCCGGCACGCCCTGGTGCTGTCCGCCGACGGCCTCAAGCTCTGCCACACCGCCGGGCTGAGCGCCGACCAGGCCGACCAGCTGTCGGCGATCGCCTCCGGACTGCAGAGCCTGGCGCACGGCGCCTCGATCGAGTTCGGGGACGGCAGCGGCGGCGTGCGGCAGTCGATGACCGAGTTCCACGGCGGCATCCTGTGCATCGTAGCGGCCGGTGAGGGCGCGCACCTCGCGGTGGTCACGGACGACGAGGCGGACGTGGGCGTGGTCGGCCACAACATGCACGGCCTGATCGAGCAGATCGGCGTCCACCTCAGCGCGCCCGCCCGGGAGGCGGACGCGGAACCCGGCGCGGACGCCGCGGGCGAGAGCGCCGGGATATGAACGCCGGGCCCGTGCTGCCGGGTCGGGACGACGACCCGGACCGCCTCTACACCATCACCGGGGGCCGCAGCCGCGCCCCTTCGGTCGCCTTCGACCTGGTCACCCTGATCGTCGCGGAGCGGCAGCCGGCGCCGGGGATGCAGTCGGAGCACGTCCGGATCCTGCGGATGTGCGAGGCCCCGACCGCCGTGGTGGAGGTGGCGGCGGAGCTGCAGCTGCCGGTCTCGGTGGTGAAGATCCTGCTCGGCGACCTGCTGGAGGCCGGGGCGGTCACCGCCCGGCACCCCAGGTTCGCGCCGAACAAGGCCCGGCTGCCCGATCTCGACACGTTGAAGCAGGTGCTGCATGGCCTCCAACGGCTCTGACCTCCAGGACCTCCAGGATGTCCAGGACGTCCCGGACGTCCAGGACCTCCGGCCCGTGGGGCGCACCCCGCTGCGGGCGACCGCCGACAACGCGTTGAAGATCGTCGTGGTCGGCGGGTTCGGGGTGGGCAAGACCACGTTGGTCGGCTCGGTCAGCGAGATCCGCCCGCTGAACACCGAGGAGGTGATGACCCGGGCGGGGGAGGGCATCGACCCGGCGGGCAGCTGGGGCAAGCGCTCCACCACCGTCGCCTTCGACTTCGGCCGGATCACCCTGTCGGAGCGCCAGGTGCTGTACCTGTTCGGCGCGCCCGGGCAGGAGCGCTTCTGGTTCCTCTGGGACCGGCTGTTCAGCGGTGCGCTGGGGGCGGTCGTGCTGGTGGACACCCGGCGACTGGAGGACTCCTGGTACGCGATCGACCGGCTGGAGCACCACGGCACGCCGTTCGTCGTGGCCCGCAACAACTTCGGCGAGCCCGGCCACACCCTGGAGCAGGTCCGGGAGGCGCTGGACCTGCCGCCGGAGGTCCCGCTGGTGGACTGCGACGCCCGTGACCGGGAGTCCGGCAAGCAGGTGCTGATCGAGCTGGTCCACCACCTGGCCGCCCTCGCCGGGGCGGACGCGGCCGCGCTGGCCGGACCCGGAGCACCCGACGCGATCTACGAGGAGAGCACCCCGTGACCGAGCCCGCCGTCACCCCGCCCCCGGGCTGCCCGGCGCACGCCGGCGCCACGCCGCTGTACGGGCCGCGCTTCCAGACCGACCCGGCCCAGCTCTACCGCGAGCTGCGCGCCGCGCACGGCCCGGTCGCCCCGGTCGAGCTGGCCGGCGGCGTGCCCGCGTGGCTGGTCATCGGCTACCGGGAGCTCCAGCAGGTCACCGGCCAGCCGCAGTTGTTCGGCCGGGACTCCAGCCGCTGGCACGCGTGGCGGACGCTGCCCGCGGACTGGCCGTTGAAGCCGATGATGGCCCCGGTGCCGTCGATCCTGTACGCGGAGGGCGAGGAGCACGTCCGGCGCTCCCGGGCGGTCACCGACGCGCTGGCCGGGATCGACCCGTACGAGCTGCGCAAGCACGCCGAGGAGATCGCCGACGGGCTGATCGACGAGTTCGCCGGGCGCGGCGAGGCCGACCTGGTCGCCGAGTACGCGCACCGGATGCCGCTGCTGGTGCTGTGCCGGGTCCTCGGTCTGGACGAGGAGCAGGCGCCGCAGCTGATCGCGGCGCTGCTGGCCATGCTGGACGGCGGTGCGGACGCCCCGGCCGGCGCCCAGCGGCTGCTGGAGCTGATGCTCGCGCTGGTGGAGGAGAAGTCCGAGCACCCGGGGGCCGACGTGGCCTCGCGGATGCTGGAGCACCCGGCGGGGCTGACCCACGACGAGGTGATGCGCGACCTGCGGGTGCTGCTGATCGCCGGTCACCAGCCCAGTTCGTACTGGATCTCCAACACCTTGCGGCTGATGCTCACCGACGAGCGTTTCGCGGCCTCGCTGGCCGGCGGCCGGCGCAGCATCAGCCAGGCCCTCAACGAGGCGCTCTGGGAGGACACCCCGACCCAGATCTTCGCCGGCCGCTGGGCGGTGCGGGACACCCAGCTCGGCGGCCAGCGGATCGCCGAGGGCGACATGCTGCTGCTGGGTTTCGCCGGGGCCAACGCGGATCCGTCGGTGCGCCGGCCCGACGGCCGTCCGGCCGAGGGGAACCGGGCGCACATGAGCTACTCGTACGGCGAGCACGGCTGCCCGTTCCCGGCCCAGGAGGCGGCCGAGGTGATCGCCACCACCGCGATCGAGGTGCTGCTGGACCGGCTGCCGGACCTGCGGCTGGCGGTGGCCGAGCACGCCCTGGTGTGGCGGCCCTCGGCCTGGGTGCGCGGACTGGTCGCGCTGCCGGTCTCGTTCAGCCCGGGGTACTAGGTTCCGTCCGACATGCCGAGGGCCCGTCTTCCGGCTCCCGCCCGCGGGGCGTTCGAGGACGGGCCCCGGCGAGGCCTTGCGGATCTTGGTCGGGCGGGTCAGGATCCACAGGACGTGCACAACCGTTCGAAGAACCTTTACGTCAAGGAGAGTTGCCGCCGATGACCGCTGCCCCGGCCCCGGCCCCGATCGCCCTCGACCCGTTGGCCCGCGACAACGCCGCCGAGGGTGCCCTGCTGCGGGCCGCCGGTCCGGCGGTGCCGGTCGTGCTGCCCGGCGGGGTCGCCGCCTGGGCGGTGACCCGGCACGCGGCCGCGCGCGACCTGCTGACCGACGCCCGGCTGGTCAAGGACGCCCGGCACTGGGCGGCCTACCAGCGCGGTGAGGTGCCGAAGACCTGGCCGCTGATCGGCCTGGCGGTGCCGGGCCCGAGCATGGTGACCACGGACGGTGCCGAGCACCGCCGACTGCGGGCGCTGGTCGCCCAGGCCTTCACCCCGCGCCGGGTCGAGCTGATGCGCCCGCGGGTGGAGGAGATCACCCACGCGCTGCTGGACGCCCTGGCGGCCGGGGAGCCGCTGGTCGACCTCAAGTCGGCCTTCGCCTTCCCGCTGCCGATGACGGTGATCTGCTCGCTGCTGGGCGTCCCGGAGTCGGACCACGGCCTGCTGCGCGACCTGTACGAGCGGTTCTTCGGGGTCAAGCCCGACCCGGAGGGCATCCAGGCGACCGTCGCCGGGCTGAACGCCTTCGTCAACGGCCTGGTGGCGCAGCGCCGTTCGGCACCGGGCGAGGACCTGGCGAGCGTGCTGCTGGCGGCGGACACCGAGGGCGGGGCGCTCACCGACGCGGAGGCGGCGGCCACCCTGCGGGTGATCATCGCGGCCGGCCACGAGACCACCGTCAACCTGATCGGCAACGCGGTGCGGGCGCTGCTGGCGCACCCGGACCAGCTGGCGCTGGTGCGCGCGGGCGAGGTCTCCTGGGACGCGGTGGTCGAGGAGTCGCTCCGCTGGACCCCGCCGACCAGCAACTTCCTGTTCCGCTTCGCCGCCGAGCCGATCGAGGTCGGCGAGCTGGTGATCCCGGCGGGCGACCCGGTGCTGGTCTCGTACAACGCGATCGGCCGGGACCCGTTGCAGCACGGGGTGACGGCGGAGCTGTTCGACATCACCCGGGACCCGACCCGGCACCTGTCCTTCGGCCACGGTCCGCACGTCTGCCCCGGCTCGCCGCTGGCCCGGCTGGAGGCGGCGGTCGCGCTGCCGGCGCTGTTCGAGCGCTTCCCCGGGCTGGCACCGGCGGTGCCGGACGGCGAGCTGCGGCCGAGCCCGTCGCTGGTGGTGAACAGCCTGCGGGAGCTGCCCGTCCGGCTCTGGTGACCGGCCCGACCGGCCCGACCGGCCCGACCAGCCCGACCGGCCTGGCCGAAGCGTGTTGACAGTACGTCAGATAAGCGGCCCCGTCCGGATTCCGGGCGGGGCCGCGGGCGTTCGCCGGTTTCGGACGTGATGATCGGGGCACCGGTGTGGGGAAGGTCGACCATGGACCTTGGCGGCGGCGGAAGGCTGCGTTAACGTCGTCGAATCGGTTCGGCCGCCCGCTCGCCCAGCGATCCCTGCACGCCCATCTCCGGTACAGCGCAATGTCGTTCAGCCCACCCGAGGCAGCATGCCCTGGCGAGGAGGACCGCATTGACCTTCAACCCGACCGCGCCGTCCGCGAGTTCGCGCCGTCGACCGCTGGCCGTATCCGCTCTGCTGGCGGCGCTGGCCCTGACCGCGGCCTGCTCGAACAGCTCCGGCGGTTCGGGCGGCGGCGACGGGGCGGCCCGGACGCTGACCGGTGACTGCGCCAAGTACCAGCCGTACGCAGGGCATTCGGGCACCACGGTGACGATGTTCGCCTCGATCCTCAGCCCGGAGTCGGACAACCTGGAGAAGTCCTGGGCCGAGTTCAGCTCGTGCACCGGGATCAAGATCAGCTACGAGGGGTCCAACGACTTCGAGTCCCAGCTGCCGGTCCGGGTGGCCGGCGGCAACGCCCCGGACTTCGCGATCATCCCCCAGCCGGGCCTGCTGGCGCAGATGGTGAAGAGCGGCAAGGTGGTCAAGCCGCCCGCTGAGACCGTCGCCAACCAGGGCAAGTGGAGCCCGGTCTGGAAGACCTACGGCTCGGTCGACGGTACCTTCTACGCGGCGCCGATGAGCGCCAACATGAAGTCCCTGGTCTGGTACTCGCCGAAGACCTTCAAGGCGGCCGGCTACGAGGTGCCGAAGACCTGGGCGGACCTCATGGCGCTCAGCGACCGGATCGCCAAGGCGGGCGGTCCCAAGCCCTGGTGCGGGGGCATCGCCTCCGGCACGGCCACCGGCTGGCCGGCCACCGACTGGCTGGAGGAGGTGGTGCTGGGCACGTACGGCGGTGAGGTGTACGACCAGTGGGTCGGCCACCAGGTGAAGTTCTCCGACGAGAAGATCGCCACGGCGATGCGGACGGTCGCCGACTGGATGCAGAACCCGGCCTGGGTCAACGGCGGCTACGGCGGCGTCAAGTCGATCGCCACCACCACGTTCCAGGACGCGGGCGCGCCGATCCTCACCGGCAAGTGCGCGATGCTCCAGCAGGCCTCCTTCTACGAGGCGCAGTGGCCCAAGGGCACCAAGGTCGCCCCGGACGGCGACGTCTTCGCCTTCCACCTGCCCGCCGTCAACCCGTCGATCGCCAACCCGGTCGAGGGCGGCGGCGAGTTCCTGGCCGCCTTCTCCAGCAAGCCCGAGGCGCAGGCGGTGCAGAACTACCTGTCCAGTGCGGACTGGGCGAGCAGTCGGGTGAGGACCGCGACCGGCTGGGTCTCGGCCAACCAGGGCGTGGACAAGAGCCTCTACACCGACCCGATCGACAAGCTCTCCGCGGAGGCGCTGACCGACCCGAGCGCCACCTTCCGCTTCGACGCCTCCGACATGATGCCGGCGGCCATCGGCTCCGGGCAGGAGTGGACGTCGCTGACCGCCTGGTTCGCCGAGGGGCAGTCGATCCAGAAGGTCGCCGCCGACATCGACGCCGCCTGGCCGAAGTAGCCGCCCGAGCGGCCGCCGACCGAGCAGCTGACTGAACAGCTGACTGAGCAGCTGGCAGGGCAGCCGACCGAGCGGCCGCCGGAGCAGCCCGCCCGGCCGGCGTCCGGGACCACCCGCCGAGGGCGGTGCGGGGCCACCCACCCGCACCGCCCGCCCCTCCTCCTCTCTCACCTGCTCCCCTGACCTGCTCCCCGACCCTGCTTCCCGACCCTGCTTCCCGACCCGCTTCCCCTTCCCGCTGGACGAACCGAAGGGACGTGCAGCCATGCCCGTAACCGGCTCCCCGCCGGCCGCCGGCTCCCTGGCCGTCGGCGCCTGGGGCGACGCGGCGATCAAGTTCGGCAACAGCTTCGGCGCGATCGCGGGCTTCCTCGGCGTCCTGCTGGTGGTCTTCCTGGTCGCCGGGCGCGCCCGGGGCCGGCTGGCCCGCCCGCTGGCCGTCCTGGTCCTCCTCGGCCCGGCGGTGCTGCTGCTGGCGGTCGGCCTGGTGGTGCCGCTGATCCGCACGGTCTACCTGAGCCTGCACGGCCCGGACGGCAGCACCTTCGTCGGCGGTGAGAACTTCGGCTGGGCGTTCACCACCGAATCGGTGCGGAAGGTGCTGCTCAACACCCTGCTGTGGCTGGTGGTCGCGCCGCTGGTGGCGACCGGTCTGGGCCTGGTGCTGGCCCTGCTGGTGGACCGGATGCGCGGCCAGTCGGTCTACAAGTCGCTGATCTTCATGCCGATGGCGATCTCACTGGTGGGCGCCTCGATCATCTTCAAGTTCGTCTACGAGGCGCGCGGCAAGGACCAGCCGCAGATCGGCCTGCTCAGCCAGCTCGCCCACGCGGTGGGCTGGTCGGACCCGCCGAACTGGCTGCTCAGCCAGCCGCTGAACACCTTCCTGCTGATGGCGGTGATGGTCTGGGTGCAGACCGGCTTCGCGATGGTGGTGCTCTCGGCGGCGATCAAGGCGATCCCGGACGAGGTGGTGGAGGCGGCCCGGCTCGACGGTGCGACCGGGGTGAGGCTGTTCTGGCACGTCACCGTGCCGATGATCCGCACCACGGTGATGGTCGTCCTGACCACGGTCATGATCATCACCCTGAAGGCCTTCGACATCGTCCGCACCATGACCGGCGGCAACTTCGGCACCCAGGTGCTGGCCAACGAGATGTACACGCAGTCCTTCGCGCAGTTCGACGACGGGCGGGGCGGCGCCCTCGCGGTCCTGCTGTTCCTCGCGGTGCTGCCGCTGGTGGCCTACAACATCGTCCAGCTGCGGAGGGAGCGTGAGGTGCGGTGAGCATTCCTGAGGCGAAAGCCGTCAGCCGCCGTCCGGCCGGGGGGAGCCCCGTGCGGAAGGCTTTCAGCAGCCCCCTGGCCTCGCTGTTCGTGATCGCCGTGACGGTGCTCTGGACGGTCCCGACCCTCGGCCTGCTGGTGACCTCGCTGCGCCCCAAGCAGGACGTGACGAAGGACGGCTGGTGGAACGCCCTGCTCCACCCGGACTTCGGCCTCGGCAACTACCACACGGTGCTGTTCGAGGGCGGCTCCGGCGGCTCCACCGGCCTGCTGCCCTTCCTGGTGAACTCGCTGGCGATCAGCATCCCGGCCACCCTCTTCCCGCTGGTGCTCGCGGCGATGGCGGCGTACGCGCTGGCGTGGGTGCGGTTCCGGGGGAGCGACGCGGTGTTCTTCACGGTGTTCGCGCTCCAGGTGGTGCCGCTCCAGATGGCGCTGATCCCGCTGCTGCGGCTGTTCTCCGGCGGTGCGCACCTGGGGGCGCTGACGCTGATCCCGGCGGTGGACCTCAAGGGCAGCTACGCGCCGGTCTGGCTGGCGCACACCATGTTCGCGATGCCGCTGGCGGTGTTCCTGCTGCACAACTTCATCGCCCAGCTGCCGCGCGACCTGATGGAGG
This sequence comes from Kitasatospora sp. NPDC059146, assembly GCF_042786665.1. Lineage (NCBI taxonomy): Bacteria > Bacillati > Actinomycetota > Actinomycetes > Kitasatosporales > Streptomycetaceae > Kitasatospora > Kitasatospora sp. NPDC059146. The sequence continues at coordinate 35,083 of NZ_JBHZCY010000080.1, forward strand.
CGGCGGTGGTGGACGGCGCCTCGCACTTCAAGATCTTCCGTTCGATCGTGCTGCCACTGTGCGCCCCGGCGCTGGCCTCGTTCGCGATCTTCCAGTTCCTCTGGGTCTGGAACGACCTGCTGGTCGCGCTCACCTTCGCCGGCGGCACACCGGAGGTGGCGCCGATGACGGTCCGGCTGGCGCAGCTGTCCGGGTCGCTGGGCGGGCGTTGGGAGCTGCTCACGGCGGGGGCGTTCCTGTCGATCATCGTGCCGCTGATCGTCTTCTTCGCCCTCCAGCGGTACTTCGTCCGCGGACTGCTGGCGGGTTCGGTCAAGGGGTAGGGCGGACGGCCCGGCTCGGGTTCGGCTCGGGTCCGGCTCGGGTCCGGCTGTGGCGGGCGCCGGGGTGGCGGCCCTCCGGGCTCTTCTGAACGCGTTCAGAACCAACTTTTGAACTTGTTCAGAATCGTCTACAGTCGGCTGCGGGAGGCGTCGAGTACGTCCGCCCCGCGGACCGCCCGGAGGACGGCTTCCGCATGCCCGCCGACCACCGAGGGGGACTCATGCCAGGCCCGTCCACGCCTGCCCCGACCGATCCGCAGCCCGGAGCCGAGCACGGCCCGTCGGCCGGCCACAGCCTGTCGGCCGGCCACAGCCCGTCGGTCGAGCACAGCCTGTCGGCCGAGTTCGGCCCGTCGGCCGAGCCGGACGCGCAAGCCGCCCCGGACTCGCCGTTCGACATGTACCGGCCCGGCGCCCCGTACCGCGCGCCGGACGCCCCCGTGCCCCCGCAGCCCGGCCGGCTGCACGCCACCGACCCCGAGCGGCACGCGGCCGCCACCCCCCGGGTCCTCCTGCTCGCCGTGCTCGCCGGACTGCTGACGGCCTGGCTGCTGTACGACGGGATCGGCGCCAACCTGCTGATCTGCGGCGCCGCCACGGCCGGCGTCGCCGGCCTGGTCGCCCGAACCGCCGGCCGCCGGATCCGGCCCTGGACGCTCGCCTGGAGCCTGTTGGCCCTCGCCCTGCTCGCCGTCCCGGCCCGCTGGGACGCGGGCTGGCCCGCCCTGCTCGCCTCCGGCTGTGCGCTGGGACTGGCCTCGCTCGCCCTGCACGGCGGGCGCCGCTGGCCGGGGGTGCTGCTCGCCCTGCCCGCCCTGGTCTGGCAGCTGATCCCGGGGCTGAGCTGGATCTGGGAAAGCCTGGAGGGCCGCCCGCTGCCGGGGGCCGGACGGCTCGTCCCGGTGCTCAAGGCGCTCGCCGTCGCCGCCGTCCTGCTGACCGTCTTCGGCCTGCTGTTCGCCGGCGCCGACGCGGCCATGGCGGACCTGCTGGCCGGCCTGGTCCCCAGCTTCGACGTCCACCAGCTGCCGGGGCGCGGCACCCTGTTCGGGCTCGGCACGCTCACCGCCCTCGGCTTCGCGCACATCGCCGCCGGGCCGCGCCGCTGGGACCGGCTGGAGGTCCGCCCGGGCCGCGAACGGCGACGGCTGGAGTGGGCGCTGCCGCTGGTCGCGCTCGACCTGCTGTTCGGCGCCTTCGCGGTGATCCAGGCGGTCATGGTGCTCGGCGGCGCGGACGCCGTGCTGGCCAACACCGGGATGAGCCGCTCCGCGTACGCCCGGCAGGGCTTCTGGCAGCTGAGCGTGATCACCGTGCTGACCCTGGTCGTGGTGGCCGTCGCCAAGCGCTGGGCGCCGCGCACCACCCCGAGTGACCGCCGGCTGGCCCGGATCCTGCTCGGACTGCTCTGCCTGCTCGCGCTGGCCGTGGTCGCCTCGGCGCTCGGCCGGATGTGGTTCTACGTGGACGCCTCCGGGCTGACCACGCTGCGGCTGTGGGTGCTGGTGGTCGAGATCTGGCTGGGCGCCGTGTTCCTGCTGCTGCTGGCCGCCGGGCTCACCCGCCGGGGCGGGGGCTGGCTGCCGCGCGCCGTAGTCCTCAGCGGGATGCTCACCGTCGCCGTCTACGGGCTGATGGGGCCGGACGCGATCGTCGCGGAGCAGAACGTGGCCCGGTACGAACGGTCGCAGCAGATCGACCTGCGCAACGTCCGCGACCTCTCGGCCGACGCGGTGCCCGCCCTGGACCGGCTGCCCGAGCCGCAGCGGTCCTGCGCGCTGCAACTGATCCGACGCGACCTCGACCGGGACACCCGGCCCTGGTACGCGGCCGGCGGCTCGGTCACCGGGGCGCGGCAGGTGCTGGCCGAACGGCCGTTGGTGGAGGGGCCGCGGTCGGGGCGGGGGCCCTGCGAGTGGGCCGGGCTGGCGTCCGAGCGGGGCTGGTAGCGGCCGCCGGGCCCGGGCCGGGGGCGGCTGGGAACGCCGCGGGGCCGGCCGGGAGCGTGCTGCTCCCGGCCGGCCCTCGGCGGTTCCGTGCCCTGCGGCGGTTCCGATGCCCCTCGGCGGTTCCGGTGCCCCTCGGCGGTTCCGATGCCCCTCGGCGGTTCCGGTGCCCCGCGGGGGCCCGGTGCCCTGCGGCGGTTCCGGTGCCTCGCCGGGGCCCGGTGCGGATCAGTGCATCGCGATGCCGGCGCTGTCGCCGCTCGGCAGGTCGCTCGCCTTCGCCTTGACGACGAAGACCGCGATCAGCAGCGCGATCCCGGCGAGCACCGCGCCGACGATGAAGCCGTGCGAGATCCCCTGGGCGAGCACCGAGTTGGCGGGGTCGGAGCCCGGGAGGAACTCGTGGTGCTGTTCGAAGTAGCTGTGCTCCGCCGGACTGCCGTTCTGCAGGAACGCCGGCATCTGGAGCTTGCCCTCGGCGGTCGCGTAGTGCGCGAAGACCGTGGTCAGGATCGAGAGGCCGAGCGAACCGCCGATCTGCTGCATCGAGTTGAGCAGACCGGAGGCGGCGCCGGTCTCCTCGCCCGGGACGCCCGCGACCGAGAGCAGCATCACCGGGACGAAGATCAGGCCCATGCCGAAGCCGAAGATCACCGTGGGGCCGAGGACACCGTCGAGGTAGCCGCTGTCCTTGCCCATCTGGGTCAGCCAGGTGAGGCCGACGGTGACCAGCAGCGCACCGCCCGCCATGAACGGCTTCGGGCCGTACTTGGCCTGGAAGGTCGAGGCGAGCTGCGCGGCGATGATGATCGCCACGCTGATCGGCAGGAACGAGACACCGGCCTTGAGCGGGCTGTACCCGAGCGGTCCCTGCACGAACAGGACGACGTAGAAGAAGATGCCGAACATGGCCGCGGCCAGGCAGAGCATCATCACCAGGCCGCCGGTGCGGTTGCGGTCGGCGAACAGGTGCAGCGGGGTGATCGGCTGGTCGGTGCGCCGCTCGATCACGACGAAGGCGGCCAGCAGGACCGCACCGGCGGCGAAGGAGCCGAGCGTCAGGGGGTCCGACCAGCCGTCCGAGGCGGCCCGGATGAAGCCGTAGACGAGGCCGACCAGGCCGAGGGTCGAGGTGAAGGCGCCGGGCAGGTCGAAGCGGCCCGGGTGGCGCTCGGACTCGGCGATGTAGCGCGGCGCGGCGATCGCGATCAGCGCGGCGATCGGCACGTTGACGAAGAACACCCAGCGCCAGTCCAGGTACTCGGTCAGCAGGCCGCCGGCCAGCAGGCCGATCGCCGCTCCCGAGCCGGCCACCGCGGAGAAGACGCCGAACGCCTTGTTGCGTTCCGGCCCCTCCTCGAAGTTGGTGGCGATCAGGGCGAAGGCGGTGGGCGAGCAGATCGCGCCACCGATGCCCTGGAGCGCGCGGGCGGCCAGCAGCAGCGTGCTGTCCTGGGCGAAGCCGCCCAGCAGCGAGGCCAGGCCGAACAGCAGCGTGCCGAAGATGAACACCCGGCGGCGGCCGAGGATGTCGCCCGCCCGGCCACCGAGCAGCAGCAGGCCGCCGAAGGTCAGCGTGTAGGCGTTGATGACCCAGGACAGGTCGGTGGTCGAGAAGTTCAGCGCGTCCTTGATGTGCGGCAGCGCGATGTTCACGATGGTCGCGTCGAGCACCACCATGAGCTGGGTGGCCGCGATGACGGCCAGGGTGATGTTCTTCCCCCGGCCCTGGCCGGTCTTCGGTGGTGGGTTCTTGCTGAGCGTGTCGGAGATAGCCACGAATGTGCCCCCTGCTGGCTACGCGCGCGGTGCGGTGGGTGCGATGGGTGTGGTGGGTGTGGTGGTGCGCTCGGTGCGCGGGAACTGCGGTGCGTCAGTGGTGTGTCGGTGGTGCGTCAGCGGTGCTTCGGCGGTGCATCGGTGGTCCTTCGCGTGTTCGGGGGCGCAGCGGATCCGCCGCCCCGAACGCGCAGCTGCGCGTCGGCGCAGACTGGGAAGGAACGATGCCGTTCACTAATCTGGACGATAGCCTGGGCTCGATAGTGAACGCAAGCGTTCCTTAAGGATGGTGGCAATGGATCGGTTGATACGGCGACCGGCGGCGGACCGGGCGCCCGGGGGGACCGCCGTGCCGCTGCCGTCCGGCGGACTCCCGGCAACGCCCGGGGTGTCGGGAGGGTCGGCGGTGTCGGCGATATCGGCGGTATCGGCGGTGTCGGGTGTGCCGGGGGAGGGGGCCGAGCACTGCTGCCCGGTGCAGGCCGTCCGGGAGGCGCTGGCCCGGCCGGTGCGGCGGCGGGGGAAGGAGTTGGAGAACGCGATCTTCGAGGCCGCGCTCGACCAGCTCACCTCCGGCGGATTCGCGCGGCTGACGATGGAAGGCGTCGCCGGTGCGGCGCGGACCGGGAAGGCCGCGCTCTACCGGCGCTGGGCGTCCAAGGACGAACTCGTCATCGACGCCCTGGACGCCACTCTGCCACGCCCCTACGGCATCCCCGACCTCGGGTCCGCCCGGGCCGAGTTGCTGCAGCTCATCGAGCTGTTCACGGACGCGATCTGCTCCCGGGCGGGCGCCGCCCTGCACGCGCTGATGGCCGAGCTCTCCCAGCAACAGGCCGAGGTGTTCAAGGACTTCATCGTGCAGCGGGTGATCGGGCCGACCAAGGACAGCATCCTGGACATCCTGCGCCGCGGCGTCGAGCGCGGCGACGTGCGCCCCGACGCGGTCACCCCACTGGTCGCCGACGTCGTCCCCGCGATGCTGATGTTCCAGGTGAAGGTCGCCGAACGCGACCTGGCCCCCGACTTCGCGGTCCGGCTGGTGGACGACGTGCTGGTCCCGATGGTCCGGCGGACGTAGCCGGTCCGGGGCCCGTGCGGGCGGGCTTAGGCTGGAGAGCGCCCCACCGCAGGGGGGCCGCACTGCCGAACGGAGTCCGTGATGCCCATCGTCCCGCCGACGCACTCCGTCGAACGCTCGCTCCGCCGGGCCGGCGCCAAGGTCGTGGTCGGGCTGGACGAGGTGGGGCGCGGCGCCTGGGCCGGACCGGTCACCGTCGGGGCCGCCGTCACCGGCCTGCGGAAGCCGCCGGAGGGGCTCACCGACTCCAAGCTGCTCACCGAGCTGCGCCGCGAGGCCCTCGCGCCGGTGCTCGCCGACTGGGTCACCGCGTACGCGCTCGGTCACGCCTCGCCGCAGGAGTGCGACGAACTCGGCATGACGGCGGCGCTGCGGCTGGCCGCCGTCCGCGCGCTGGAGGCGCTGCCGGTCGAACCCGACGCGGTGATCCTGGACGGCAAGCACGACTACCTCGGCGGCCCCTGGCGGGTGCGCACGGTGATCAAGGGCGACCAGTCCTGCATCTGCGTCTCCGCCGCCTCGGTGCTCGCCAAGGTCCACCGTGACGGGCTGATGGCCGAACTCGGCGAGACCTGCCCGGAGTACGGCTTCGCGGACAACGCCGGCTATCCGTCCCCGGTGCACCGTTCCGCACTGGAGGAGTTCGGCCCCACCGACCACCACCGGCTCTCCTGGGCGTACTTGGACGCACTGCCCAAGTGGCGTCATCTGAAGCGCGGTCGGGACGCCTTCGGTGCCGGTCAGGGATCCGCCGACGAACAGTTGACGCTCGGTTTCTGACGGTCCGTCTGGAATTGCCCGGGGTGGGGGTGACGGAAGTCCCGTGCCCAATGGGTGGGGCGCCCGTGCGCGTTCGACCGGCATTTGATAGATATCCGGGTATGCCTGTCTTCCCCGAGGAGCCGGAGATTCACGAGAGCCTCCCGGGCCCCGGCGTTCCCTTCCCCCGCGAGTCGGACGCACAAGCCCTCCACGCGCCTGCCAACGGCGGCGCACCCGCCACCGCACCCACCACCGCCGCGCCGCTCCCGGTGCCCGGCCCGCGACCGGCGCCCCGTCCGGCACCGCCGCGTGCCGACCGCCCGGGACCGTCGCGCCTGATCCCCAAGCCCGGTCCGGCGCCGCGCCGCCCGGCCCCTGCCCCGGCCCCGGTCGCGTCGTCGGCCACGTTGCCGGCCCAGGCCACGTCGTCGGCCCCGACCACGTCGCAGGTCGAGGTCCAGCGCATCGCCGCCACCCCGGCGCAGGCGCTGGAACGCGCCGACGACGCGGTCGACCTGCTCCTGGACTCGGGCCGCAACCCGGGCGAGATCCTGGTGCTGACCGTCGGCGACGCCCACCCCTGGCAGCAGCACGAGCTGTCCTTCGGCGAGGAGCGCTACTGGGCGCAACTCGCCGAGGGCGGCGACGTGTTCTACGCGGACGCGGCGCCGGCCAGGCCGGTCCGCCGCGACGTGGTCGTCCTGGTGGTCAACGGCGGTCCGCCCGCCCGGGCCGCCGAGGCGTACGCCGACGCGCTCGGCCGAGCCAACGCCCTGCTGCTCGTGTGTGGGGAGGCCGGCCCGGCCGCCACGGCGGCGTCCGCAACCGCACCCGCGCGTCCGGTCAAGGCCTGACCGGAACTCCGACCGTCGTCCTCGCTCCGGGTCCGGTGCCTACGGTGCCGGGCCCGGGCCCGTCCGCACGGCCGGCGGCCCGTGGCCGAGGCCCGGACCGAGTGCTGAGGGTCAGGCGCCGAGGACCGAGCGGTGAGGGCCGAGCGCTGAGGGCCGGGCGCTGAGGACCGATCAGCGCGTCCCGGTGCGACGGCCCGGTTCCACGGCCGTGACCCGCGCCGGGATCCAGGGCGGCTCGGCCTGCGCGGAGCGCTGCGGGGCGTCGACCCGTTTGGCCTGCTCGGCGGCCTGCTGCCGGGCCCGCTGGCTGCGCGGGGCGTCGTCGAGCACCGACCGCGGCGGCAGCTCCGTCACGATGTGCAGCGGTCCGTCCGCCCACGAACCCGCGTGCGGGTTGCGTCCGCCCCGCCCGTCGCCGAGGATCTGCCAGCCCGTCGCGGTGAGCCCGATGTACGAGCCGCAGCGCAGCCCGTGCAGCCCGGCCGCGTCCCGCAGTGCCCACATCCAGGCGCCGTCCTGTTCCGTCCAGCCGGGCGCACCGTCGCGGCAGCGCAGCAGCACGGCCGTCCGGGTCGGCTCGGGCTGGCGCAGGTCGTGCGGGGTGACCCGGCGCAGGTGCGTCAGCAGGGCGTTCCGGTGCTGCCAGCCGTCGGTGTCGTGCGGCCAGGGCGTGAACGAGGCCGAGGCGGCCAGGTGGTGGAGCGCGTCCAGGACCGCCACCACGACCGTGCCCGGCTGGGGCAGGTGACGCTGGTGCAGTTCCAGGACGAACTCGCGCGGATCGCGCAGCAACGGGATCCCCGAGGCGGTCCAGGTCTCCAGGTCCAGCAGCCGTCTGGGCGCCGAACCTCCGGAGAGGGGATGCTGACCTCGGCCGATACCGTTGATCACGATCCTCCTTCCTGGCCCGTGGGCAGGCGGGTGCCTGGGTACGCCGAAGGGCGGGCCCAGCGGACCGGATTTCGGGTACCTCCCAATTCTCAGGGCAACGGGGCCGGAGCGGCAACGATGAAATGATGAACGCCACCCGATAGCCCATGTTCTGCCGGATATGTTCCACGTCGGCCCGAGTGGGGTTCGGGTGACGCCCGACCTTGATCCACACCACGCGAAGGGCATGTCGAACCGTTGTCGGCACGCTGGGCCCTCCTTATCTCGGGTCGGATCTCCGGTGTGATCGAAATCGCCCTGGCAACTCCTTTCCGTTAGGCCATTCGAGTGATGACGGCCTCGGGAGCGGCGGCCGCCCGCCGCCCGCTCACCCCTGCACCCCCAGGACCAGCGGCAGCACCGCGCCGGCCCCCGCGCGGCGCAGCAGCCGGGCGGCCACGGTGACCGTCCACCCCGAGTCCACGAGGTCGTCCACCAGCAGCACCGGTCCGCCGGCGGCCGCCACCGCCTGCTCCAGCTCCGGCGGCAGCACCAGCGATCCGGCCAGTGAGTGCAGCCGCTGGGCGCTGTTGCTGCGGGCCCCGTGCGGCGGCAGCCCGCCGGCGTACTCGATCCGGCCGAGCAGCGGCAGCCGTCCGACCTCGGCGATCCGCGCGCCGAGGCTGCCGACCAGCTGCGGGCGGGTCGAGGAGGCCATGGTCACCACACCGACCGGCCGCTCCAGCCGGGTGCCCTCCGCGGTCGCGGGCCCGGCCCAGCCGCCGGGGCCGCGGGCCCAGTCGGCGAGCACCGCCACCAGGGCGTCCACCGCCTCGCCGGGCACCGGCACGTCCGGCGCCTGGTCGGCGAGCAGGGTGCGCAGCCGGGTGCCCCAGCCGATGTCGGACAGCCGGCCGAGCGCCCGGCCGGTCTCCGCCTGTTCGCCCGCCGGGATCCGGCCCTTCAACGGCACCCCGAGCGAGTCCATCCCGGTCGGCCAGAGCCGGCGCGGTTCGAAGCTCACGCCCGGGCGGCCGAGTGCGGCCCGGGCGGCGGCCAGTGCCTCCGCGGAGACCTCCGGGGGGTGCAGCGGCCGCGCGCCGTTGTCGCACCGGTCTCTTCTACACAGCTGACGCAGCCGACGATCGGTCTCGGGTC
>NZ_JBHZCY010000081.1:0-43616 GCF_042786665.1 Kitasatospora sp. NPDC059146
CAGTTGACCCGCTCCTTCGCCGCCACCCAGGCCGCCTCGATCGCGCTCGGCGTGGTGGTCTCGCTGGCCGGCGTCACCGGCTCCTACCAGCTCGACGTGCCCTCCGGCCCGGCCATCGTGCTGCTCGCCATCGCGGTGTTCGCGGTGTTCAGCGCGATCGCCGCCCCGCTGGCCCGCCGCCGCCACCGGCGCCGCGGCGACGCCGACCCGGCCCCCCAGGTCTGCGACGTCCGGCTCCCGGACCGAATCCCCGACGCCTTCCCCGACGGAATCACCGACGCCTTCCCCGACCCGATCCCCGGCCGCGGCACCGGCCGGATCCCCGGCCAGGACCCGGGAAGGACTTCCTCCGACACGACCACTCCGGAGCGGCGGGCCGGGCTGGCACAATGAGGTGCGTGACGCCCACGACCCCAGGAGGACCCACGGTGACCACCGCAGGCCCGTCGCCGCGCGCCCGCTCGACCCGGCAGCGAGCCGCCGTCTCGGCGGCCCTGGACGAGATCGCGGACTTCCGCAGCGCCCAGGAGCTCCACGACCTGCTCAAGCACCGCGGGGACTCCGTCGGTCTGACCACGGTCTACCGCACCCTCCAGTCGCTCGCCGACGCCGGTGAGGTGGACGTGCTGCGCACCGCCGACGGCGAGGCCGTCTACCGCCGGTGCAGCAGCGGGCACCACCACCACCTGGTCTGCCGGCACTGCGGCGCCACCGTCGAGGTCGAGGGCCCCGCGGTCGAGCGCTGGGCCAACTCGGTCGCCGCCGAGCACGGGTTCAGCGACATCGCGCACACCCTGGAGATCTTCGGCACCTGCGCGGACTGCGCGAAGAAGGGCTGAACGGCCGTCCGTACGGGGGCAGCCCGCGCGGACGACGGCCGAAGGGCCCGCGGGAACGGTTCGTTCCCGCGGGCCCTTCGGCATGCGCGCGCCGGTCGGCGTCAGCGCTGGGTGGGCAGCTCCAGCGGCGCGGCGACCTCGTTCGGGATCGCCCCGCCGAAGCGGCGGTCGCGCATCGCGAACTGCTCGCAGGCGCGCCACAGGTCGCGGCGGTCGAAGTCCGGCCAGAGCACGTCCTGGAACACGAACTCGGCGTACGCGGACTGCCAGAGCAGGAAGTTGGAGGTGCGCTGCTCGCCGCTGGGGCGCAGGAAGAGGTCCACGTCCGGCATGTCCGGGTGGTACATGTACTTGGCGATGGTCTTCTCGTTGACCTTCTTCGGGTCCAGCCGGCCGGCCGCCACGTCCAGCGCGATCGCCTGCGCGGCGTCGGCGAGTTCGGCCCGGCCGCCGTAGTTGACGCACATGTAGAGCGTCACGGCGTCGTTGCCCTTGGTCTGCTCCTCGGCGACCTGGAGCTCCTGGACGACGCTCTTCCACAGCTTGGGCATCCGGCCGGCCCAGCGGATCCGCACGCCCATCGCGTCCATCTCGTCACGGCGGCGGCGGATGACGTCCCGGTTGAAGTTCATCAGGAACTTCACCTCGTCGGGCGAGCGCTTCCAGTTCTCGGTGGAGAACGCGTACAGCGAGATGTTCTTGACGCCGAGCTCGATCGCGCCCTTGAGCACGTCCAGCACCACGGACTCGCCGATCTTGTGGCCCTCGGTGCGGGGCAGCCCGCGCTCCTTGGCCCAGCGGCCGTTGCCGTCCATCACGATGGCGACGTGGTCCGGGACCAGCTCGCCGGGGAGCTTCGGGGGCTTGGCGCCGCTGGGGTGCGGGGTCGGGGGTTCGTAGACCCGCTGCTTGCCGCCGCCGAAGAGCCGTCGCGCTGCCATGTGCTCACTTCTCCACGTATCTCATCGAGCGGATGCCCCGCTCCAGGTGCCACTGCAGATAGGCCGCGACCAGGCCGCTGCCCTCCCGCCAGTACCGCGGCTCGCAGGCGTCGGCCGTCCGCCAGTCCCCTGACAGCAGCGCCCCGAGCAGTACCAGTGTCTCAGGGGAGGGTACGGCACATCCGGGCACTCGGCAGTCCGCGCAGAGCACCCCCCCTGCGGGGAGGGAGAAGAAACGGTTCGGCCCGTCCAGGCCGCATTTGGCGCAGTCCGTGAAGCTCGCGCCGTACCCGTTCACCGCGAGCGAGCGCAGCAGGAAGGCGTCCAGCACCAGGTGCGACTCGTGCGTCCCGGCCGCCAGCACCCGCAGCCCGCCCACCAACAGCAGGTACTGCTGGACGGCCGGCTCGCCCTCGTTCTCGGCGAAGCGCTCGGCCGTCTCCAGCATCGCCGTGCCGGCGGTGTAGCGGCCGTAGTCGGTGACGATCGATCCGCCGTACGGGGCGATGGTCTCCACCTGGGTGCACAGCGGCAGCCCGCGCCCGACCAGCTCGCTCCCCCGGCTGAAGAACTGCACGTCCACGTGCGAGAACGGCTCCAGCCGGGCGCCGAACTTGGACTTGGTCTTGCGCACCCCGCGCGCCACCGCCCGCACCTTGCCGTGGTGGCGGGTCAGCAGGGTGATGATCCGATCGGCCTCGCCGAGCTTCTGCGCCCGCAACACGACGCCGTCGTCCCGGAAAAGACTCATGCCCCCCATTGTCCCCCAGGGCTCTGACAGCCGTGGACAGCCGTGTTGCCCGCACCGGGGGCCGTGGGGGAGGACCACTGCGGTGCGGGTCACGGCGGGCCCGGAGGGGGGGCGGGCCCGTTTGTGGGGGATACGGAAGGTCCGGAGGGGCGGGGCCGAGGCCCTACAGGTTCTCGTACGGTGCCCGGGTCGCCGCCTCCAGCAGCGCCGGCACCTGGCTCTGCGGCAGGTCCAGGCAGCTGCCGACCGCGGCCAGCGCCTCGCGCTCCTGCGGCAGGTAGCGCCCGTCCGCCAGGGCGATCGCCGCACCCAGCAGCAGCAGCCGCTCCCGGCCCTGCTGGGCCAGGTGCGGGGCGAGCGGTTCGAGCACCGCGTGCAGTTCCACGGTCAGGCCGCCGGCCATCCCATGGGCGTCGTGGAGTTCGCCGCCGAGCCCGGACAGCGCGGCGAGCGCGGCCAGCACCTGGGCCTCGCCGCAGTCCTCGAACCCGGCCTCGCGCACCGCCGTGCAGGCCGCCTCGCGGGCCGCCCGGTGGGCGGTGCCGCCGGCCGCGAGCAGGGCCAGGGCGATGGTGTACTGGGCGTCCCGCAGCATCGCGCCGAGGCGCACGCTGGTGGGCTGCTCCAGGGACTCGACGCCGTAGCGCCCGTGGCAGCTGGTGCACTGCACGCTGCCGATCACCGGTCCGAGCGGCGCGACCGGCGTCCCCAGCAACCGCAGCCACCGCCGGCCGTGCTGCCGGCGGTAGTTGCGGTCCCCGCCGCAGCCCGGACAGAAGAAATCACCGAGAACATCGGTCCGCCACCTCGGGCGAACACCCCACAACCTGGTCACGGCGCCACTCCCCAGACATGGCAGGCGGCCTGCACAACTATGGACAGGTCACGCGACCGGACACCGAGGCCGTCCCACCGACCCGGCTTGCCGGTGGATCGATGTTGCCACGGTTACCGGCACGTGTCAGTACCTCGAACGGCTTCCGATCCGAAAAAATGTGGCGCAGGCCACAGCCCGCCCGGGACGCCCGACGGACACGGCGAAGGGCCGTCCCACGGGACGGCCCTTCGCGTACCACCCTCGGGAGTCAGCCGCGCTGCGAGCGGTTGACGGCACTGATCATCGCCTTCAGCGAGGCCAGCACGGTGTTGCCGTCGATGCCCACGCCCCACAGCACCTTGCCGTCCACCGCGCACTCCACGTACGCGGCCGCCTGGGCGTCGCCGCCCTCGCTCAGCGCGTGCTCGGCGTAGTCCAGCACCCGTACGTCCACGCCGATCCGGGCCAGCGCGTCCGCGAAGGCCGAGACCGGGCCGTTGCCGGTACCGGTCAGGGTCACCGGCGCACCGTCCACCACGGCCTCGGCGGTCAGCGCGTCCCGGCCGTCCTCGGTGGTCAGGGTGCGCGAACCGGCCAGCGACAGCCGGCCCCACGGGTTGCCGGTGGTCGGCAGGTACTCGTCCTCGAAGACCCGCCAGATCTCCGCCGGGCTGACCTCGCCGCCCTCGGCGTCGGTCTTGGCCTGGATGATCCGGGAGAACTCGATCTGCATCCGGCGCGGCAGGTCCAGCTTGTGGTCGTTCTTGAGGACGTACGCCACCCCGCCCTTGCCGGACTGGCTGTTGACCCGGATGACCGCCTCGTAGGTGCGGCCGACGTCCTTCGGGTCGATCGGCAGGTACGGCACTCCCCAGGTGTGCTCCGCCACCGGCACCCCGGCCGCCTTCGCGTCCGCCTCCAGGGCGTCGAAGCCCTTCTTGATGGCGTCCTGGTGCGAGCCGGAGAAGGAGGTGTACACCAGGTCCCCGGCGTACGGGTGGCGCGGGTGCACCTCCATCTGGTTGCAGTACTCGGCGGTGCGGCGCACCTCGTCGATGTCGGAGAAGTCGATCTGCGGGTCGATGCCCTGCGAGAACAGGTTCATCCCCAGCGTCACCAGGTCGACGTTGCCGGTCCGCTCGCCCTGCCCGAACAGGCAGCCCTCGATCCGGTCCGCGCCCGCCATGTAGGCCAGCTCGGCGGAGGCCACGGCGGTGCCGCGGTCGTTGTGGGGGTGCACCGACAGGCAGACGAACTCGCGGCGCGACAGGTTGCGCGACATCCACTCGAACTGGTCGGCCTGGACGTTCGGGGTGGCCCGCTCGACGGTGGCCGGCAGGTTCAGGATGATCTCGCGGCCCTCGCCGGGCTGCCAGACGTCCATCACCGCCTCGCAGACCTCCAGCGCGAAGTCCAGCTCGGTGTCCACGAAGATCTCCGGCGAGTACTGGTAGCCGAAGACGGTGTCGTCGCCCAGCAGCTTCTCCGCGTACTCCATGACCAGCCGGGTGCCGTCCACCGCGATCGCCTTGGTGGCCGCCTCGTCGTTGCGGAACACCACCCGGCGGAACAGCGGCGCGGTCGCGTTGTACAGGTGGACGGTCGCCCGCGGGGCGCCGACCAGCGCCTCGACGGTCTTCTCGATCAGCTCCTCGCGGGCCTGGGTCAGCACCGAGATGGTGACGTCCTCCGGGATCGCCCCCTCCTCGATCAGCGACCGCACGAAGGCGTGGTCGGTGGCGCCGGAGGACGGGAAGCCGACCTCGATCTCCTTGTAGCCCATGGCCACCAGCAGGTCGAACATCTTCCGCTTGCGGGCGGGGGACATCGGGTCGATCAGCGCCTGGTTGCCGTCCCGCAGGTCGGTGGAGAGCCAGCGCGGCGCCTTGGTGATCACCTGGTGCGGCCAGGTGCGGTCCGGCAGGTCGACGGTGCCGAACGGCAGGTAGCGCCCGTGGCGCATGCCCGAGGGCCGCTGGCGCACGGAGGCGGCGGTGATCGGGGTCGGCCGGTCGACGAAGGCGCGAGCGGCGGGGACGGACGCGGCGGAGGTCTGCTCGGTCATGGAGGGGACTCTCGGCTTCCTGTGGATGCGTGGTGCGGGCGGTCGGGAGGGATCGACACCGACTGGCCGGCCGCTGCTGCGCCCCGCGATACGCCGTCGCATCGCCGTTTCCGCGCACAGCTCGTTCCCCGCGGCGAGGGAGCCGGCCCGGTGGACTACAGGCCCTCGACGCGGCAGCTAAGAAGAAGCAGCCCGTTGCGCATGATGTGGCCCAGCGTAACCCAGGCCCGCGCGCCCCCGAAGTGATCCGGGCTTCCGTTCCACCCCTTGAGACGTGGAACGGTCCTGCCACGGGTGGTGACATCCGGTCATCCAGGCCTCACCCTGGGCCACATGACTGCAGGAGTCCCGCGCTGCGCGATCGTCCCGCCGTACGTCCTGGACCGCCTCGCCGAGGCCGGTCACCAGCCCGCCGTCCACTCCCTCGCCCTGGACGCCGCGCACCGCGCGGCCCGCCTCGCCGCTCCCCCGCCGACCACCGGCGCCCCCGGCCTCAGCCGGCTGGTCTACGACGCCGGGCACGGCCAGCGGCTGCCCGGGCGCACCGTCCGCACCGAGGGCCACGCCCCGGTCGCCGACGCCTCCGTCAACCACGCCTACGACGGCCTGGGCGCCACCTTCGCGCTCTACTCCGACGTCTTCGGCCGCGACTCGATCGACGGCCGCGGCCTGCGGATGGACGCCAGCGTCCACTACGGCCGCAACTACGACAACGCCTTCTGGAACGGCTCGCAGATGGTCTTCGGCGACGGCGACGGCCAGGTCTTCGGCGACTTCACCGCCTGCATCGACGTCATCGGCCACGAACTCACCCACGGCGTCACCCAGTTCACCGCCGGACTGGACTACCAGGACCAGCCCGGCGCGCTCAACGAGTCGGTCTCCGACGTCTTCGGCTCGCTGGTCAAGCAGTACGCCCTGCACCAGGACGCCGCCTCCGCCGACTGGTTGATCGGCGCCGGACTGCTCGCCCCCGGCATCCAGGGCGTGGCGCTGCGCTCGATGAAGGCGCCCGGCACCGCCTACGACGACCCCCAGCTGGGCAAGGACCCGCAACCCGCCCACATGCGGGACTACGTGGACACCACCGACGACAACGGCGGGGTGCACATCAACTCCGGCATCCCCAACCACGCGTTCTACCTGTTGGCCACCGCCCTGGGCGGGTCGTCCTGGGAGCAGGCCGGGCGGATCTGGTACGACGCCCTGACCGGCGGCGGGCTGCCCGCCACCGCCGACTTCACCGCCTTCGCCCGGGCCACCGTGGCCGCCGCCAAGGCCCGTTACCCCGACAAGCCCCCGGTCGCCGACACCGTGACGGCCTCCTGGGCCCAGGTCGGCGTCAGCCCGGGCTGACCGCGGACGACCGGTTCACCACCGGTCCGGAGCGGTTTGAGACCGCCTTAAGGTCACGGTCGGGGAAAAGAGCCGCAAAAGCCTCCCCTGCGTAGCACCATGGACACCATGCGTATCCAGGTGACCCGGACCGGCGGACTCGCCGGAATCCTCCGCCACGCGGAGCTCGAAACCGTCGACCGCACGGACGCCCCGCACGTCCACGCGCTCGCCCGCGAGGCCGTCGCGGGCGGGCTGCGCGCGCCCTCGTACGGGGTGCCGGACGGCTTCCACTACGAGATCACCGTCGACGGGCGGACGGTGTACTGCGCCGACCCCAAACTCACCGACTCCCAGCGGGAGCTGGTCTCGCTGGTGCTCCGCGAGGGGGCGTAGGCCCCTCCCGGGCCCGGCGCGGCACGGGCCCGCCCGGACGCGCACGGCGTCCGGACGGGCCCGGGGCGGCTCACCGCCCGTCGCCGAACTCCCCGGTCAGAAGCCGAGCTTGCGCAGCTGCTTGGGGTCGCGCTGCCAGTCCTTGGCCACCTTGACGTGCAGGTCCAGGTAGACCGGCGTGCCGAGCAGCGCCTCGATGTGCTTGCGGGCGGTGGTGCCGACGTGCTTGAGCCGGGAGCCCTTGGCGCCGATCACGATCGCCTTCTGGCTCTGCCGCTCGATGTAGACGTTGGCGTGGATGTCCAGCAGCGGACGGTCCGCCGGGCGGCCCTCGCGCGGCAGCATCTCCTCGACCACGACGGCGAGCGAGTGCGGCAGTTCGTCCCGCACGCCCTCCAGGGCGGCCTCGCGGATCAGCTCGGCGACCATGATCTGCTCGGGCTCGTCGGTGAGGTCGCCCTCCGGGTAGAGCTGGTCGCCCTCGGGCAGCAGCTTGGTGAGGAGGTCGGCGACCAGGTCGACCTGCTGGTCGCCGACCGCCGAGACCGGGATGATCTCGGCCCACTCGAAGCCCAGCTCGATGCCGAGCTGGTGGATGGCGATCAGCTGCTCAGCCAGGCGCTTGGAGTCGACCAGGTCGGTCTTGGTGACGATGGCGACCTTGGGGGTCTTCTTGATCCCGGCGATCTCCTTGGCGATGAACTTGTCGCCGGGGCCGAGCTTCTGGTCGGCGGGCAGGCAGAAGCCGATCACGTCGACCTCGGCCCAGGTGGTGCGGACCAGGTCGTTGAGGCGCTCGCCGAGCAGGGTGCGGGGCTTGTGCAGGCCGGGGGTGTCGACCAGCACGAGCTGGGCGTCCGGGCGGTGCACGATGCCGCGCACGGTGTGGCGGGTGGTCTGCGGGCGGTCGGAGGTGATCGCGACCTTCGTCCCCACCAGGGCGTTGGTCAGGGTCGACTTGCCCGCGTTGGGACGGCCGACGAAGCACGCGAACCCGGAGCGGTACGAGGAGGAAGGGGCATTCATGCGCCCCATTCTCCCTGATCACCGGAGCCCCGCCGTCCGGGGCCGGTCCGTCCGGGGCGCTCAGCCCTTGCCGCCGCCCCGTCCGACCAGCGAGAACACCACCAGCAGCAGCAGGAAGGCGAGTGAACCCCAGAGCCAGTAGACCGTGCCGGTCTCCTGCCACTTGCCCATGCCCATCACGAACAGCACCAGCCCGGCGACGAACGCCAACGCCCCCATGCCCCAGCCCCTCACCGAGTCCACCCCTCCGGTGAGATTATCTGCTGAATGCAGGGGGCGCGGTCTCACCGCACCGGCCCCGAGGGGGCCGCCGGGGGTCGCTCAGCGGGCCTCGGCCACCACCCGCAGCGTCCCGTCCGGCCCGGCCAGCAGCACCGGCGTACCGGCCCCGCCCAGGTCCCGCACGGCCGCCAGATCGGCCTCGGCGGGCTGCTCGGCCTCGCTCACCACGGCGGCCGCCTCCAGCGACTTCGCACCGCTGGCCACCGCCATCGCCACCGCCGTCCGCAGCGCGCTCAGCCGCAGCGACTCCAGCGCGACCGTCCCGGCCACGTAGGTGCGGCCGGTCTCGTCACGCACCGCGGCCCCCTCGGCCACGCCGTTGCGGGCGCGGGCCGAGCGGGCCAGGGTGATGATCTTCTTGTCTTCGGGGTCGAGTTCGACGATGTCACTCATGCCGCCGAGCATAGGCGGCACCCTCCCGGCGCCCTCGGTCAACCCGGCTCAGTGGCCCACCGGGTGGGTGCGGCCGGGGTTCGGGTTGAGCACCTTGACGAAGGTCTTCGCGGCGCCGGACGGCAGCGGCTCCTCGTGCGAGGCCCGCTCGCGCCAGAACGGGTTGTCGTGCGGCAGGTGGCTGCTCACCCGGCCGTACATTCCGAAGGTGGTCACGACGATCCCGAAGACGAACGCGAACAGCACGTTCGACATCCGGAAGTTGAGGATGTTCGCGTCCGGCCGGCCGAGCACCGTCAGCCCGTAGAAGCCGGACAGGACGAACAGCACGCCGATCACCATGTTGAGGTTGGACGCGAAGTTCCCGCCGATCACCGCTCCGACCAGCAGGACCGCACCCGCCACGATGGACAGGATGCTCAGCGCCCCGTTGGTCGACAGCCCGGCGATCCGGTCACCGTGGGTGGCCAGGAAGCCGGGGTGGTCGGCCAGCCCCAGGATCCCGAACACGATCAGGAAGATCCCCCCGAGCCCCGCCCCGACCCGCCACACCAGGGCGAGCCGTCGATCGACGGTCGGCAGTTCGTCTTGCAGCTTCATGGCGACCTCCAGAGCCCGGCCGTCGCCGCGGGGCACGGCCGGGAGGCACGGCTAGCTGTAGGGATGGCTCCCCTGCATGTGGGGCGTCTCGTGCATGTAGAGCGAGCCGCACTGCTGGCAGCAGCGCAGCCCGGTGCCCCATTCCTGCTCGGGCCGCGTCTCGGCGTCGTCGGGCATGCTCCGGCCGCAGAGCGCGGTCGACGGGTCCTCGTCCCGCACCACGTGCCAGGACTTGACTCCGCCGGCCGCCCCCTGCGGGCCGTACTCCGCGCGAAGTTTGTGCGTCATGCCCTCCATGGTCGCGCGGCGACCGCCCACCCGCTACTCGCCCGCGGCCCGCACCGTTTCCGACCGGCGCACCGGCGAGGCGACCATCGAACCGATCCGGTTGCGGCGCCCGGCCGAGGACTCCGCGGTCAGCAGGATGCCGGTCAGGCCGTCCGCGGCCGGCTCGGGCAGCGGGATCTCGCAGGCCGACCCGGGGATCGGCACCCGGCCCAGGTGCTTGGCCAGCAGGCCGCCGACGGTCTCGACGTCCTCGTCCTCCAGCTCGATCCCGAACAGCTCGCCCAGGTCCTCCACCAGCAGCCGGGCGGTGATCCGGTACGAGCCGTCGCCGAGGTCCTCGACCGGCGCGATCTCCCGGTCGTACTCGTCGGTGATCTCGCCGACGATCTCCTCCAGGACGTCCTCGATGGTGACCAGGCCCGCCGTGCCGCCGTACTCGTCGATCACGATCGCGACGTGCGAGCGGCGCTGCTGCATCTCCCGCAGCAGGTCGCCGGCCGGCTTGGAGTCCGGGACGAACACGGCCGGGCGCATCACCGCGCCGACCTCCTCGGCCTCCGCCTCCCGGTTGATGTGGGTGCGGCGCACCAGGTCCTTGAGGTAGACGATGCCGACCACGTCGTCCTCGTTGTCGCCGACCACCGGGATCCGCGAGAAGCCCGAGCGCAGCGCCAGGGTGAGCGCCTGCCGGACGGTCTTGTGCCGCTCGATCATCACCAGGTCGGTGCGCGGCACCATCACCTCGCGCACGATGGTGTCGCCCAGTTCGAAGACCGAGTGCACCATCCGGCGCTCCTCGTCCTCGATCAGGTCGTCCTTCTCGGCGAGGTCGACCAGCGCCCGCAGCTCCGCCTCGGAGGCGAACGGCCCCTCCCGGTACCCCTTCCCCGGGGTCAGCGCGTTGCCCAGCAGGATCAGCAGCCGCGGGATCGGGCCGAGCACCGCGGCCAGCGGCAGCAGCACGAAGGAGGCCGCGGTCGCGGTGGAGATCGGGTGCTGGCGCCCGATCGTGCGCGGCGAGACGCCCACCGCGACGAAGGACACCAGCACCATCACGCCGAAGGCCAACAGCACGGCCTGCCAGGTCGGGTGGATGTTGCGCACGCACACCGCGGTGACCAGCACCGCGGCCGCCATCTCGCTGGCCACCCGGATCAGGGTGGCCAGGTTGAGGTAGCGGAACGGGTCGGAGGCGACGGCCAGTAGCCGCGCGGAGCCGCGCCGGCCGTTGCGCACGGCCTCCTCCGCCCGGAACCGGGAGACCCGGGAGATGCCCGCCTCGGCGCACGCGGCCAACCAGCCCAGGACGACCAGGGCCACGGCACCGAGGATGAAGCTCGTACTCTCACCGCTCACAGGAGTTCGGGCCCCGCGCTCAGTGGGTGGTGGGGGCCGGGGAGATGCCGCCGAGGCCCCGGCCCGCCCGCCAGTCGTCCAGGATCCGCTTCTGGAGGGCGAACATCTCTTCCTCCTCCTCCGGCTCCTCGTGGTCGTAGCCGAGGACGTGCAGCACGCCGTGGACGGTGAGCAGCTGGAGCTCCTCGTCCATCGAGTGCTTGGAGGGGGCCGCCTTGCCCTGCTGCTCGGCGACCTCGGGGCAGAGCACGATGTCGCCGAGCAGGCCCTGCGGCAGCTCCTCGCCCTCCTTGCCCGGACGCAGCTCGTCCATCGGGAACGACATCACGTCGGTCGGTCCGGGCAGGTCCATCCACTGGATGTGCAGCTCCTCCATCGCCGCACCGTCCACCAGGATCACGGACAGTTCGGACTGCGGGTGGATCCGCATCTTGTCCAGGGCGAAGCGGGCGACGTCGAGGATGGCTTCCTCATCGGCGTCCCAACCGGACTCGTTGGCGATGTCGATCGACATGACGGGCTGTGTGCTCAGCTTTCGGTGCGATGGGACTGTCGGGGTGCGCGCGCCGCGGCGGTCTTTCCGGGGCGCCGCTGGGCGGGCTTGCGGGCGGCCGGGGAGTTCTCCTCGGCCTCCTGCCGCGCGTCCCAGCGTTCGTAGGCGTCCACGATCCGGCCGACCAGCTTGTGGCGGACCACGTCGGTGCTGGTGAGGACGGAGAAGTGGATGTCCGGGACGCCGGCCAGGATCTCCTGGACGACCTTGAGCCCGCTGCGGGTGCCGCCCGGGAGGTCGATCTGGCTGGTGTCGCCGGTGACCACCACCCGGGAGTTGAACCCGAGGCGGGTGAGGAACATCTTCATCTGCTCGGGCGAGGTGTTCTGGGCCTCGTCCAGGATGATGAAGGCGTCGTTGAGGGTGCGGCCGCGCATGTACGCGAGCGGCGCGACCTCGATGGTGCCGGCCGCCATCAGGCGCGGGATGGAGTCCGGGTCCATCATGTCGTGCAGCGCGTCGTACAGCGGGCGCAGGTACGGGTCGATCTTCTCGTAGAGGGTGCCGGGCAGGAAGCCCAGCCGCTCGCCCGCCTCGACCGCCGGGCGGGTCAGGATGATCCGGTTGACCTCCTTGGCCTGGAGGGCCTGGACGGCCTTGGCCATCGCCAGGTAGGTCTTGCCGGTGCCGGCCGGGCCGAGGCCGAAGACGATCGTGTGCTTGTCGATCGCGTCGACGTAGCGCTGCTGGTTGAGCGTCTTGGGGCGGATCGTGCGGCCGCGGTTGGACAGGATGTTCGCGGTGAACACCTGGGACGGCGCCGGGCTGTCCGGGCCCTCCTCGCGGAGCATGGCGATGGAGCGCTCCACGGAGTCCTCCGTCAGGGGCTGGCCGGTGCGCAGCACCAGCATCATCTCGTTGAAGAGCTTCTGCACGAGGGCGACCTCGGCGCGCTCCCCGGTGGCGGTCACCTCGTTGCCGCGGACGTGGATGTCGGCGGCGGGGAACCCCTGCTCGATCACGCGCAGCAGCGAGTCCGCCGTGCCGAGCAGGGTGACCATCGGATGCTTCTCGGGGATGACGATCCGGGCGCTCACCCGGCCGTCGTCGGTCGGTTCGGGGCGCGACTGTCCATCGGTACGGGTCTGCGATGTGTCACTCATGGGTCGGCGCTGGGCCTGCCTCATCCCATCCGTGGTCTCGTGTGCCGCTCGGTCTCTCCGGGGCACCAGGGTACGCCGCGAGCGTGATCGCTGCGGCGGGCGGCGGGGCCGCACCCGACGATGCTGCGGCAGATCGCGGGGCGGCGCGAGCCCTTTTCGCGGGGAGCCCGTGCGGCGTCCACCCCCGGCGCCGCGCCGTCCACGGGTGACGGCGGGTGCTCCACGGGTGGCGGCGGACCGTTCACGGGTGGCGGCGGGCGGGGACGGGCACCCGGGCGAGGTCCTCGGCGAGCACCAGGTCCCCGTCGAAGTGCTTGCGGGCGTCGGCCAGGTGCTGGCCCAGGTCCGGGTAGCGCTGCGAGAAGTGGGTCAGCACGAGGGTCCGCGCCCCGGCCTCGGCCGCGACCTTGGCGGCCTGGCCGGCGGTGAGGTGGCCGTGGTCCTCGGCGAGGTGGGCGTCGGCGTCGGTGAAGGTCGCCTCGACCACCAACAGGTCGGCGCCATCGGCGAGTTCGTGCACCCCCTCGCAGAGCCGGGTGTCCATCACGAAGGCGAAGCGCTGGCCCCGGCGGTGCTCGCTGACCTCGTCCAGGGTGACGGTGCGGCCGTCCACCTCGACCGCGCCCTCGTGCTGGAGCCGGCCCACGGCCGGGCCGCGCACGCCGGCCGCGGCGAGCCGCTCGGGCACCAGCCGGCGGCCGTCCGGCTCGGACAGCCGGTAGCCGAAGGACTCCACCGGGTGGTCCAGCCGGACGGCGTCCAGCGCGAAGCGGGCGCCGGGCGCGGGCAGCGGGCCGGGCTCGTCGATCGGCCGCGGCCGCAGCACGGCGGTCTCGTGGTACGCGGTGGCGTGCCGCAGCCGCTCGAAGTAGACCTCGCCGGACGCCGGGAAGTAGACGTCCACCGGGTGCGGGACCCGGTCAAGGTTGATCCGCTGGATCACCCCGGCGAGGCCCAGGCAGTGGTCGCCGTGGAAGTGGGTCACCGCGATCCGGGTGATCTGGGTGGCCGAGACCCCGGCGTGCAGCATCTGGCGCTGGGTGCCCTCGCCGGGGTCGAACAGCAGGCCCTCGCCGTCCCAGCGGAGCAGGTAGCCGTTGTGGTTGCGGTGCCGGGTGGGCACCTGGCTGGCGGTGCCGAGGACGACGAGTTCGCGCTGGGACACCTGGGATCAGACCATGCTCTCGTTCATCGGCATCCCGCCGAGCACGTGCACATGGGCGTGGAACACGGTCTGCCCGGCGCCCGCGCCGGTGTTGAAGATCAGCCGGTAGTCCTCGATGCCCTCGTCCCGCGCCACCGCGCCCGCCTCGGCCAGCAGTTCGCCGGCGACCTCGGGCTCGGCGGCGCCCAGCGCCGCGGCGTTCGGGTAGTGGACGTGCGGGATCACCAGGACGTGCACGGGGGCCTTGGGGGCGATGTCGCGGAAGGCGAGGACGCGCTCGGTCTTGCGCAGCACGGTCGCCGGGATCTCGCCCGCCACGATCTTGCAGAACACACAGTCGGACTGCGGCTCGCCAGCCATCGGAATCTCCTCGGTTCGGTCGTCGATCACGGTTGCACGGGCCGTACGGGCGCAGCCTAGCCGAGCCGCCCGAGCGCCTGCTGGTACTCCTGCAGGTGCTTCCAGCGCACCGAGCGCATGCCGATGATGTCCCCCTCCTCCAGGTCGAACTCGTCGAAGACGAACGAGAGCACCAGGACGACGAAGCCGACCAGCCAGCGCCGGGTCAGCCGCCAGGTGTTGGGGCGCATCACCCGCTTGCGGCGCACCACCCGCATCGCCAGGATCCCCTTGCCCACGCTGAACCCGACCAGCCGGGCCAGCACCACCTGGTTGAGGAACGAGACCAGCACGCAGACGCCCAGGAACGCCGCCCAGAACGGCACCACCGGCCCGCTCGCGTGCTGGACGGCGTGGCCGGCCGCGGCCGCGACGGGCTTGGTACGACCCGACGCGACGTCGGAGGCGACGGCGGCGGCGAAGCCCGCGCCCAGCGCGAGGCCGGCGTCCAGCACCATCGCCAGGAAGCGCCGGAAGCCGCCCGCCTCCCGGGGGCACGGCGGCAGCGCGGGCTGCGGGTGGGGCTGTTGCTGCGGGTACGGGGCCTGCCCGTACGGCGGCTGCGCCTGCGGGTACGGCTGGGGCTGACCGCACGGCTGGGGCTGCGGCGGGTACGGCTGCGGGGGCTGGGCGTACGGCCCCTGGCCGTACGGGTTCGGCCCCGGGCCGCCCGGCGGGTACTGCTGCTGCGGGTACGGCTGGTTCTGCGGGTACTGCTGCTGTTGCGGGTACTGCGGCGGCGGATAGCCCTGCGCCATGGTGTGCTCCCCCGTGAGCCGTCGACCAGATCAAGATCGCGATCAAGAACAGCCCCGCATCCTACCCACGCCCCGGCGCGGGAGCCCGGCCGCGTCGGACCCCCGCGCCCCGCAGGGCCCCGCAGCGCCCCGCGCCGGCTACGCCCAGGGCAGCGGCGGCGCCGTGCGGGCCGGGGTGGCGGCCAGGGTGTCGAGGGCGATCCGCACGGCCTCGGCCAGCTGCGGGTCCTCGCCGGCCGCCCAGTGGTGCGGGGCGAACGGCACCTCGACGTCCGGGTCGACGCCGTGGTTCTCCAGGCCCCAGCCGTAGTTCTCCATCCACATCGCGTACTTGGGCTGGGTGACCAGGGTGCCGTCGACCAGCTGGTACCGGCTGTCGATGCCGATCACCCCGCCCCAGGTCCGGGTGCCGACCACCGGGCCGATGCCGAGCGCCTGGATGGCGGCGTTGACGATGTCGCCGTCCGAGCCGGACAGCTCGTTGGCGATCGCGACCACCGGCCCGCGCGGGGCGTCCATCGGGTAGGGCACCCGGCCCTCGGTGTCCCGGATCGCGTACCAGCCGATGATCCGCCGGGCCAGCTTCTCTATCACCAGCTGCGAGGTGTGGCCGCCGCGGTTCTCCCGGACGTCCACGATCAGGCCGTCCTTGGCCATCTCGGTGGAGAGGTCGCGGTGCAGCTGCGCCCAGCCGGCCGTCTGCATGTCGGGGATGTGCAGGTAGCCGAGCCGGCCGCCGGACAGCTCCCGCGTCTTCGCCCGCCGGCCGGCCACCCAGTCGTGGTAGCGCAGCGCCTCCTCGTCGGCGAGCGGGACGACCACGGGGTGGCGCCGGTCGCTGCCGTCCTTGCGGGCCACGGTCAGCTCCACCGGCTGCCCGGCGGTGCCGGCCAGCAGCGGGGCCGGGCCGGTGACCGGGTCGACCGGGCGGCCGTTGACGGCGAGCAGGGCGTCGCCCGGGCGGATCGCGGCGCCGGGCGCGGCCAGCGGCGAGCGGGCCCGGGGGTCGGAGGACTCGCCGGGCAGGATCCGGCCGATCCGCCACTGCCCGCCGTCCCGGACCAGGTCGGCGCCGAGCAGGCCCTGGCGCCGGGCGGGCTCGGTGTAGCGGCCGTACGGGACGACGTAGGCGTGCGAGGTGCCGAGTTCGCCGTGCACCTCCCAGAGCAGGTCGACCAGTTCGTCGTGCGAGCCGACCCGCTCGACCAGCGGCCGGTAGCGCTCCAGGACCCCGGCCCAGTCGACGCCGCCGAGGTCGGGGCGCCAGAAGTTGTCCCGCATCAGCCGGCCGTTCTCGGCGTACATCTGCCGCCACTCGGCGGCCGGGTCGACGGTCACCCGCAGCCGGGTGAGGTCGACGGCGGTCTCGTCGTCCTCGCCGCCGGACTTGCGGTCGGCCGGGACGATCCGCAGCTCGCCCCCGTCCAGCACGGCCAGCCGGGTGCCGTCCCCGCTGACCGAGAACCCGTCGACGCCGTGCACCAGTTGCTCGACCCGGCGCTTCCTGAGGTCGAAGCGCTCCAGCACCGGGCGGGGCCGGTCGTCGTCCAAGGAGGCGGCCTCGTCGCCGAGTTCGCCGAGCAGCGGCGCCCTGGTCCACAGCACCCCGTCCTTGGCGGCGCGCAGCGTGTGGAAACGGCCGCCCTCGACCGGGAAGGGCACGATCCGGTCGGCGATGCCGTCCAGGTCCACCCGCACGGCCGGCACCGCCCCGTCCGCGGCCTCCTCGCCGTCCGCCGTGCGGGCCTTGGGCTCGTCCTCCTCCCCGCCGGGCGCCCGCCCGGCCCGCTGCGGGCCGAACGGGGAGGGCGTCTCGGCGGCGAGCGTCACCAGGTAGGGGCGGCAGCCGTTCGGGAAGGACAGGCCGAAGGCGTGGGCGTCGTAGACCGGGTCGAAGCTGCGCACCGAGAGGAAGGCCAGGTAGCGGCCGTCGGCGGTGAAGGCGGGCGAGGTGTCCAGGAAGCGCTGCGAGGTGACCTCGCCGACGGTGCGGGTGGCCAGGTCGGCCAGCACGATCTGGCGCAGCGAGTACGGGCCCATCCGGTGCACCGGGCGCGACCACGCCAGCCAGGCCGAGTCCGGGCTGAACACCAGGCCGCCGACCTCGCCGTCGGTGCTGCGGTCCAGCTCGTGCACGGCGCCGTCGGCCAGGTCGACCACCAGCACCCGGCCGTCGTGCACGCCGACCGCGGCCCGCCGGCCGTCCGGGGAGACCACCAGCGAGTTGACCCGGCCCAGTCTCCCGGCGGCCAGCCGGCGCCGCTCGGGGTCGTGCACGGCGGGGGCGTACTCCAGGGCGTCCTCGCCCTCGGCGTCGGACACCCAGAGCACGCCCTGGGCGCCGTCCTCGCCCGGCACCACCCGGGCCAGCCGGGCGCGCACGCCCGGGGTCTCGTCCAGCACCCGGGCCGGGCCCTCGCGGTGGGTCAGCCAGTGCACGCTGCCGCGCACCACCACGGCGCCGGCCCGGCCGGTGCCGTCCGGGGCGACGGACTCCAGCCAGTGCGCGGCGTGCACCGGGTGGGGGCGGCGGCGGGCCCGCGAGCCGGCCGGGCGGACGTCCAGCCGGCGCGGGGAGGCGCTCTCCAGGTCGTCCAGCAGCCACAGGTCGCCGGCCCGGTGGAAGACCACCCGGGTGCCGTCGGTGCTGGCGTTGCGGGCGTAGAAGCCGTCCGGGTCGGTGCTGTGGCGGCGCAGGTCGGAGCCGTCGGGGCGGCTGGACCACAGGTCGCCGACGCCCTCGTGGTCGGACAGGAAGGCGATCCGGCCGTCGCCGTCCCCGGCCACCCAGAGCGGGGAGTCGAGCTGCCCGGCCAGGTCCTGGTGGATCCGGACGAACCGGTCCCGCCCGATCCACAACTTGCCGGCCCGGCCGCCCCGGTAGCGCTTCCACCAGGCCGGCTCGCGGTTGTTGACGGTCACCAGCAGCACCCTCCCCCCGGCTTCGGCCGCAGGGTCCCCGACGCCCGCCGGCTCGAAGGCGAGCCCGCCGACCGGCCCGTACGGCAGCCGCACCGGCTCGCCGCCGTCCAGCGGCACCGCGTGCGCCCAGCAGCGGCGCACCCCGGACTCGCCCGCGCCGGTGGTGGCGATCGGGCGCCCGTCGGCGGTCCACCCCTGCACCCGGGTCTCGGCGTTGCCCCAGTACGTCAGCCGCCGGGACGGTCCGCCGTCCACCGGCACCACGTGCACCTCGGGGGCGCCGTCCCGGGTGGAGGTGAAGGCGAGGTGGCGCCCGTCCGGGGAGAACCTGGGGTGCTGCACCGGCAGGTGATCGGCCGTCAGCCGCCAGGCCCGGCCGCCCTCCAGCGGGGCGAGCCACAGGTCGTCCTCGGCGACGAAGGCGACCAGGTCACCGTGCAGATGGGGGTGGCGCAGATAGGCGCCCGCGGAGGTGCTCAGGGAGTCCGTCACGCCGCCAGCGTAGGCAGGTGCGGGTACGAGCCGCTCCGTTTTCCGCAGACTCCGGGCGGGCGCACGGGAGTTGCCGGTGGGGTCAGGCCCAGCGGCCGGTGCGCCCCAGCAGCAGCGCCCCGGCGGCCACCCCGGCGGTCGAGGTGCGCAGCACCGAGGGGCCCAGCCGGTACGGCTTCGCGCCGGCCTCGGCGAAGGCGGCCAGCTCCTCCGGGGAGACCCCGCCCTCCGGGCCGACCACCAGCACGATGTCCCCGCCGGCCGGCAGCGCGGCGTGCGCCAGCGGCTCGGCGCCCTCCTCGTGCAGCACCGCGGCGAGCGCGGCCCCGGCCAGCAGCGGCGCCAGCTGCCGGGTGGTCATCGGCTCGCGCACCTCGGGGAAGCGCAGCCGGCGGGACTGCTTGCCCGCCTCCCGGGCGGTGGCCCGCCACTTGGCGAGCGCCTTGGCGCCGCGCTCGCCCTTCCACTGGGTGATGCAGCGCGAGGCGGCCCAGGGGACCACCACGTCCACGCCGACCTCGGTCATGGTCTCCACGGCCAGCTCGCCGCGGTCACCCTTGGGCAGCGCCTGGACGACCACGATCCGCGGCGCCGGCTCCGGCTCCCGCCGCACGGCCTCCACCGTGACCTCGATCGCGTCCTTGCCGAGCACCGCGGCGACGGTGCCGTCCACGCCCAGTCCCAGCCCGTCCGCCAGGGTGACCGCCTCGCCGGCCGCCAGCCGCTTCACCGCCGCCGCGTGCCGCCCCTCGGGCCCGTCGAGGCGCAGCACGGCCCCGGGTGCGGCGGCGGCGATCCGCTCGGTCTCGACGACGAAGACGGGCGCGGTCATGGCGGGGAACCTCCTGGGATGGAACGGGAACACCGAAGGGGTGCCGGGGGTCCTCCCCCGGCACCCCTCCTCGGACGACTACCGGCCGTTGAAGGCGTCCTTCAGGCGTGAGAACAGGCCCTGCTGGCCCGGCGCGAACTGGCCGGACGGCCGCTCCTCGCCGCGCAGCACGGCGAGCCGGCGCAGCAGCTCCTCCTGCTCGGGGTCGAGCTTGGTGGGCGTCTGCACCTCGACGTGCACTATCAGGTCGCCCCGGCCGCCCCCGCGCAGGTGGGTGATGCCCCGGCCGTGCAGCGGGATCGACTGGCCGGACTGGGTGCCGGGCCGGATGTCGACCTCCTCCAGCCCGTCCAGGGTCTGCAACGGCACCTGGGTGCCGAGCGAGGCCGCCGTCATCGGGATGGTGACGGTGCAGTGCAGGTCGTCCCCGCGCCGCTGGAAGACCGTGTGGGTGGTCTCGGCGATCTCGACGTACAGGTCGCCGGCCGGGCCGCCGCCGGGGCCGACCTCGCCCTCGCCGGCCAGCTGGATCCGGGTGCCGTTGTCCACGCCGGCCGGGATCTTCACGGTCAGGGTGCGGCGGGCCCGCACCCGGCCGTCGCCCGCGCACTCGGGGCACGGGGTCGGCACCACGGTGCCGAAGCCCTGGCACTGCGGGCACGGGCGGGAGGTCATGACCTGGCCCAGGAAGGAGCGGGTGACCTGGGAGACCTCGCCCTTGCCGCGGCACATGTCGCAGGTCTGGGCCGAGGTGCCGGGGGCCGCGCCCTCGCCGCTGCAGGTGGTGCAGGTGACGGCGGTGTCGACCTGGAGTTCCTTGGTGGTGCCGAAGGCGGCCTCCTCCAGGGTGATCTCCAGCCGGATCATGGCGTCCTGGCCCCGGCGGGTGCGCGAGCGCGGGCCGCGCTGGCCGGCCGCGGCGCCGAAGAAGGCGTCCATGATGTCGGAGAAGCCGAAGCCCGCCGCGCCGGCGCCGAAGCCGCCCGCGCCACCGCCGCCCGGCGACAGCGGGTCACCGCCCAGGTCGTAGACCTGGCGCTTCTGCGGGTCGGAGAGCACCTCGTAGGCGGCGTTGATCTCCTTGAACCGCTCCTGCGTCTTCGGGTCCGGGTTGACGTCCGGGTGCAGTTCGCGTGCCAGGCGCCGGAACGCCTTCTTGATCTCGTCCTGCCCCGCATCCCGTCGGACGCCGAGTACCGCGTAGTAGTCCGTGGCCACCAAATGCTCCGCTTGTTCCGCCTGTAGTAGTGCTGCGACTGGACGCCGCCGTTAGATTTCCAACGGTCGGCCGTGTGCTACGACTCGGCCAGGATCTGGCCCACGTACCGTGCCACCGCCCGCACCGCCCCCATTGTGCCCGGATAGTCCATCCGGGTCGGACCGATCACACCCAGCTTGGCCACACTCTCGTCGCCCGAACCGTAGCCGACCGAAACGACCGAGGTGGAATTCAGCCCTTCGTACGCGTTCTCCCGCCCGATCCGGACCGTCATCGCGGCGTCCGTGGTCTCACCCAGGAGGCGGAGCAGGACGACCTGCTCCTCCAGGGCCTCCAGCACCGGCTGGATGGTGAGCGGGAAGTCGTGCCCGAAGCGGGTCAGGTTGGCCGTGCCGGCCAGCATGATCCGCTCCTCGTTCTGCTCGGCGAGCGCCTCGAACAGCGTCGCCAGGACCGTACTGACGGTCGGCCGGTCGGCCGGCTCGAACGCCGCCGGGAGCTCCTCCAGGAGCCCCGGGACGTCCGGCAGCCGCTGGCCGGCCGCCCGGGTGTTGATCCGCGAGCGCAGGTCCGCCAGGACCGTCTCGCCGACCGTGCCCGGGCAGTCGACCATCCGCTGCTCGACCCGGCCGGTGTTGGTGATCAGCACCAGCATCACCTTGGCCGGGGCCAGCGCCACCAGCTCGATGTGCCGGACGGTGGAGCGGGTCAGCGAGGGGTACTGCACCACGGCGACCTGGCGGGTCAACTGGGCGAGCAGCCGCACCGTACGGGTTACCACGTCGTCCAGGTCGACGGCGCCGTCCAGGAAGTGCCGGATCGCCCGGCGCTCCGGGGAGCTCATCGGCTTGATCTCGGCGAGCTTGTCGACGAACAGCCGGTAGCCCTTGTCGGTGGGGATCCGCCCGGCGCTGGTGTGCGGCTGGTGGATGTACCCCTCCTCCTCCAGCGCCGCCATGTCGTTGCGCACCGTGGCCGGGGACACCCCGAGGTTGTGCCGCTCCACCAGGGCCTTGGAGCCGACCGGCTCCTCGGTGCCCACGTAGTCCTGGACGATCGCGCGCAGCACGGCGAGCTTGCGGTCGTCCAGCTGGCGGACCTCTCCGGCCATGGGGCACGCACCTCCGTCTTCGCACGTTGTCCGTCTGTGATGCTGCGAGCCGCTCCGGTGAGGACCCCGACCCTGGCACTCTGCACGCACGAGTGCCAAAACCGTACCTGCCAGTGTACGGCCCGGGTCGTACCGCAGGAACGGCCCGGCCGGGGTGATCCTGCCCGCAGTTCCGGACGGCCACCGCGACACTCCGCGTGCGCGGGTGGTGCCCCGGGGCCGTCCGGGTGGCAGCATCGAAAGCGACGGCGAACGGAGGAGCAAGCGATGTCGAGCTCGGGCCAGCACACCCGTTTCGCGCCCGACCGCGGCCTGACCAGCCGCATGGTCGGGACGATGTTCGTGATCGGGCTGTTGTACGTCGGTTTCACGGGCCTGCTGATCGCGCTGCTGCGCGGGGCCTGGCCGCTGATCGTGCTGATCTCCGGCGGGCTGTTCGTGGCCCAGTTCTGGTTCAGCGACAAGATCACCGAGCGGGCCATGGGCGCCCACCGGGTGACCGAGGAGCAGTACCCCCAGCTGCACGGCACCATCGACCGGCTCTGCGCCCTGGCCGACATGCCCAAGCCCCGCGTGGCGGTCGCCGACAGCGACATGCCGAACGCCTTCGCCACCGGCCGCAACCCGCAGAACGCCGTGGTGTGCGTCACCACCGGCCTGCTGCGCCGACTGGAACCCGAGGAGCTGGAGGGCGTCCTGGCGCACGAGCTGTCGCACGTCGCCCACCGGGACGTCGCCGTGATGACCATCGCCGGCTTCCTCGGCGTGCTCGCCGGGGCGATGACCCGGGTCGCCATGTACGGCGGGTTCATGGGCGGCAACCGCAACAGCAACGACCAGAACGCGGCCATCGCGGCGCTGATCATCCCGCTGGTGTCGATCGTGGTCTACGCGATCAGCTTCCTGCTCACCCGGCTGCTGTCCCGCTACCGCGAACTGGCCGCCGACCGGGCCGCCGCCCAGCTCACCGGCCGGCCCAGCGCCCTCGCCTCGGCGCTCACCAAGGTCACCGGGCAGATCGCCGCCATCCCCACCGAGGACCTGCGCCGGGCCCAGCCCTACAACGCCTTCTACTTCGCCCCCGCGCTGAGCGCCAAGGAGACCGCCTCCCAGCTGCTCTCCACCCACCCGACGCTGGAGAAGCGGCTGGCCCAGCTGGCCAAGATCTCCGAGCAGCTCGGCCGCTGACCCCCCTGGGCTCCGGCCCCGCCCGACTCCCGGAAGGACCGCCGTGGGATTCCTGGACGCCCTGTTCGGCCGCACCAAGCCCGTCAAGCCCGACCTCGACCAGCTGTTCGGCGTGCCGTCCGCCGCGCTCACCCTGGAGGCCGGGGCCGGGTTCCTCCCCACCGGGCTCGGCTCGGTCTGCTTCGCGGCCGTCGAGGGCGCCGCCTTCGTCCAGGTGGAGCAGCAGGTCCGGGCCCTGCTGGACGCCGACACCGAACGCGGCGGCGTCCCGGTGGAGGCCTCCAAGGACGGCTACGGCTACTCCTGGCTGCTCACCCGGCACGCCCCCGAGGAACTCCCGGAACTGGTCAACGACCTGCACGCGGTCAACAGCGAGCTGGAGGCGAACGGCTTCGGCCCGCAGCTGCTCTGCTCCCTGGTCGCCTTCCGCAACCCCCAGGGCCAGTCGCTGGCCCTGGTCTACCTCTACAAGCGCGGCACCTTCTACCCCTTCGCCCCGATGCCCGGCGGCGGCGAGCGGCGCAACAGCCCGCTGGAGCTCCAGGTCAACGCGATGCTGGGGAACGACCTGCGGCTGGAGAAGGACCTCAGCCGCTGGTTCCCGGTCTGGGGGGCGCCGGGCCTCTGACGCCCCGTCCGTAAAATCGCCCCATGCGCAGCCACCAGTACGGACCCGACCTCACCCCGCCGTGGAAGAAGCAGCAGCCCGCACCCGAGGTGCCGGCCGAGCGGGACCTGGTGGTCGAGGAGGCGGCCACCGGCTACTGCGGGGCGGTGGTGCGCTGCGAGCGGACCGCGGAGGGGTTCACCGTCACCCTGGAGGACCGCTTCGGCAAGCACCGGGTCTTCCCGCTGGTGCCGCGCGGCTTCCTGCTGGAGGGCGAGGTGGTCACCCTGGTGCGCCCGGCCGCCCCCGCCGCGCCCCGCACCCCCGCCCGCACCGCCTCCGGCTCCGTCGCCGTCCCCGGCGCCCGGGCCCGGGTCGCCCGCGAGTCCCGGATCTACGTCGAGGGCCGGCACGACGCCGAACTGGTCGAACGGGTCTGGGGCGACGACCTGCGCATCGAGGGCGTCGTCGTCGAGTACCTCCAGGGCATCGACGACCTCCCCGCGATCGTCGCCGACTTCGCCCCCGGCCCCGGCCGCCGACTCGGCGTCCTGGTCGACCACCTGCTCCCGGGGACGAAGGAGCACCGCATCGCCGCCCGGGTCACCGGCGAGTCGGTCCTGGTCGTCGGCCACCCCTACATCGACATCTGGCAGGCCGTGAAGCCCTCCTCCGTCGGCATCCCCGCCTGGCCCGCCGTCCCCCGCGGCGAGGACTGGAAGCAGGGCACCTGCCGCCGCCTCGGCTGGCCCGTGGACACCCCGGCCGCCTGGAAGCACATCCTCTCCAAGGTGAACAGCTACAAGGACCTGGAGCCCGAACTCCTGGCAAAGGTCGAGGAACTGATCGACTTCACCGCCCTGCCAGGTCAGGAGTAGGTCTGAAACTCCGAGGTGTCGAGCGTGATGCCCAGCAGGTCCACCGGAATGGGCTCGCCGAACTTGGTGGTCCGAGAGGAGACGTAGTCCGGCGACCCGGACGCGCTCGCCCGGGTCGGCTCGGTCAACAGCACGCAGACGGCCTTGATCGGGTCGACGATCAGATAGGCCGGAATCCGGCCCTCCGCGTAGAGCTCCCGCTTGGTCTGGTAGTCGCGCAGGACGCTGGTGTTCGAGACCACCTCGAGCACCAGCGTGAGGAGAGGCGAAGGGATCAGGCGACCAGGACCCTCGACCGCGTCTCGCTCATAGACGACCAGATCGGGCTGAGGTTCGCTGGTGAGCCCGGGGATGTCGATGTCCTGCGTGACCGAGCGGTGCCATCGCGTCCGGGGAATCTGGTCCTGGATCGACTCGACAATCCAGTTGTGGACCCGGTCGGGCCCGGCCATCATCACGATCTCCCCCCTGATGAGCTCGGCCTTGAAACCCTCCGGGATCTCCAGATTCTCGAAGATCCCTATCACCCGGTCATCGATGGCGGTCATCCCACACTCCTCCTGACGGCTGATACCACGTTAACGACACTCAGTCCACGAGGTCACGCACTACTGCATCCGCCAGGAGGCGGCCCTGGAGGGTGAGGGCGGCGCGGCCCCGCCGGTAGGAGTCCTCGGCGAGGAGGCCGTCGGCGAGGGCCTTGGCGGCGGCCTGGCGGCCGGCCTCGGCCAGGACGTCGAGGGGGATGCCGTCGGCCAGGCGCAGTTCCAGCAGGATGCGCTCGACCCGGCGGTCCTCGTCGCTCAGCAGCTCGCGGCCCAGGGCCGGGGTGCGGCCCTCGGCGAGGGCCTGGGCGTAGGCGGCGGGGTGCTTGGCGTTCCACCAGCGGACGCCGCCGACGTGGCTGTGGGCGCCGGGGCCGGCTCCCCACCAGTCGGCGCCGGTCCAGTAGAGCTCGTTGTGGCGGCAGCGCCCCTCGGGGGTGGTGGCCCAGTTGGAGACCTCGTACCAGGAGTAGCCGGCCGCGCTGAGCGCCTGTTCGGCGATGAGGTAGCGGTCGGCGTGCACGTCGTCGTCGATCATCGGCAGTTCGCCGCGCTTGACCCGGGCGGCCAGCTTGGTGCCGTCCTCGACGATCAGGGAGTACGCGGAGACGTGGTCGGGCCCGGCGCCGATCGCGGCGTCCAGGGAGGCCCGCCAGTCGTCGTCGGACTCGCCGGGGGTGCCGTAGATCAGGTCGAGGTTGACGTGGTCGAAGCCGGCCGCGCGGGCCTCGGTCACGCAGGCCTCGGGGCGGCCGGGGGTGTGGTGGCGGTCGAGCAGCCGCAGGACGTGCGGGCGGGCGCTCTGCATGCCGAAGGAGATCCGGTTGTAGCCGCCCTCGCGCAGCTCGGCGAGGTACGCGGGGTCGACGGACTCGGGGTTGGCCTCGGTGGTGACCTCGGCGTCCGGGGCGAGCCCGAACTCCTCGCGCAGGGCGGCGAGCATCTTCACCAGGTCGCGGGCGGGCAGCAGGGTGGGGGTGCCGCCGCCGAGGAACACCGTCCGCACCGGGAGGTCGGTCTCGCCGAGGACGCGGCGGGCCAGCCGGATCTCGGCGACCACGTTGTCCGCGTAGGTCTCCTGCGAGGCGACGGCCCCGGAGGAGCGCAGTTCGGTGGCGGTGTAGGTGTTGAAGTCGCAGTAGCCGCAGCGGCTGGCGCAGTACGGGACGTGCAGGTAGAAGCCGAACGGCCGGTCGCCCAGCCCGGTCAGGGCGTGCGCGGGCAGGGAACCGTCGGACGGCACCGGTTCGCCGTCGGGGAGTGCGGAGGGCATGACCCCATTGTCCCGTACGACTCACCCGGACTCGTGAGCCGTACGGGAGGAGGGCCGGCTCAGGCCTCGTTGGCGCCCGCGTACATGGCGGTCACCGCGTCCGCGTAGGTCCGCTCGACCACCGGGCGCTTGATCTTGAGGCTCGGGGTGAGCTCGCCGTGCTCGATGTCGAGGTCGCGCGGCAGCAGGTGGAACTTCTTGATCGTCTGCCAGCGCTGGAGGTCGGCGTTGACCCGCTTGACGAAGCCCTCGATCAGCTGGTGCACGGCCGGGTCGGCGGCCAGCTCGGCGTAGCTCTTGCCGGCCAGGCCGCGCTCGGCGGCCCACGGCATCAGCACCGCCTCGTCCAGGCCGATCAGCGCGGTGCAGAAGTTGCGGCCGTTGCCGATCACCAGGATGTTGCTGACGAACGGGCAGACCGCCTTGAACTTGCCCTCGACCTCGCTGGGCGCCACGTACTTGCCGCCGGAGGTCTTGAACAGGTCCTTCTTGCGGTCGGTGATCCGCAGGAAGCCGTCGGGGGTGAGCTCGCCGATGTCCTCGGTGTGGAACCAGCCGTCCGGCTCCAGCACCTCGGCGGTCTTCTCCGGCAGGTTGTGGTAGCCGCGCATCACGCCGGGGCCGCGCAGCAGGATCTCGCCGTCCTCGGCGATCCGCACCTCGGTGCCGGGCAGCGGGCGGCCGACCGTGCCGATCCGGACGTCCTCCTTGCGGTTGACGCAGGAGCCGGCGCTGGTCTCGCTCAGCCCGTAGCCCTCCAGGATCGGCACCCCGGCACCGAGGAAGAAGTAGCCGATCTCGGGGGCCAGGGCGGCGCTGCCGGAGACGGCGCCGCGCAGCCGGCCGCCGAAGGCGGCCCGGATCTTCGCGTACACCAGCTTGTCGGCGAGCGCGTGCTGCAGCCGCAGGCCCAGCGGGGCGCTCCCGACGCCGGTGGCGACCCGGCTCTCCTGGACCACCCGGGCATGCTCGCGGGCGACCTTGGCGGCCCACAGGAAGATCTTGTACTTGGCGCCGCCCTCGGCCCGGGCCCGCCCGGCGATGCCGTTGTAGACCTTCTCGAAGATGCGCGGCGCCGAGGCCATGGTGGTCGGCCGGATGACCGGCAGGTTGTGGATGATCCGGTCGACCCGGCCGTCCACGGCCATCACGTGGCCGGTGGCGATCTGGCCGGAGATCAGCGTCTTGCCGAAGACGTGCGACAGCGGCAGCCACATGAACTGG
Organism: Kitasatospora sp. NPDC059146; assembly: GCF_042786665.1. Classification (NCBI taxonomy): domain Bacteria; kingdom Bacillati; phylum Actinomycetota; class Actinomycetes; order Kitasatosporales; family Streptomycetaceae; genus Kitasatospora; species Kitasatospora sp. NPDC059146. Next base: position 27,359 of record NZ_JBHZCY010000081.1, read on the forward strand.
ACGTCGTCGGGGCCGAGCAGGCCGCTGGCCTCCTGGGCCCGGCCCTCGTAGGCCCAGCAGTCGTGCACCAGGCGCACGCCCTTGGGGCGGCCGGTGGTGCCGGAGGTGTAGATGAGGGTGGCCAGCTGCTCCTTGTCGAGCCCGGCCACGGCCTTGTCGACCGCGTCCGGGTGCTGCTCCAGGTACTCGGCGCCGCGCCGTTCGAGCTCGGCCAGGGTGAGCAGGTCCAGGCCGGCCGTGTCGAGTGCCTCCGCCCCGGGCGCCCCGGCGGGGGCGTCGAAGAGGATCACGGTGCGCAGCTCGGGCAGCTCGTCGATGTGCTCGACGGCCTTGGCCAGCTGGGCGGCGTTCTCGGCGAACATCGCCCGGGAGCCGGAGTTGGAGAGGATGAAGGCCGTCTCGTCGGCGTTGGTGCTCGGGTAGACGGTGGTGATGGCGGCGCCCGCGCACATGGCGCCCAGGTCGGCGAGGATCCACTCGACCCGGGTGGAGGAGGCCAGCGCGACCCGGTCCTCCGACTGGATGCCGAGCGCCATCAGGCCGGCGGCCACCGCCTTGACCCGGACCGCGGTCTGCGCCCAGGTGAGCGAGCGCCACTGCTCGGCGCCGGGCGCGCCGTCCGCGGCGTGCTCGTCGACCGAGGCCGGGTAGCGGTAGGCCTCGGCGTTCGGGGTCAGGGCGACCCGCTCCAGGAACAGGTGGGCGACGGAGGCGGGACGCCCGGCGACGATGTCGGCACTGCCGGAGTCGATCAGGGACTGCGCGGAACTCAACGAGGACCTCCGGGGGCGGGTGGCCGTCTGAGGGATTGTCGCGGCGTCCGTGGGGGCGTCCGCCGGGCCCCCGTTAACGTGGTCGGTACCGGTCAGTAACAAGGGCGTAGTCAGCAGCCTAGGGGGAAACCGGTCATTCCGTAAGGGGGCGGCCCCAGCTGGCACGCCCCCTCGGCGCCGGTGCCCGCCGGAGGGCGCGAACCGGGCCGCCGATGGCAAAGGCCCGGCAAACCTCCGCCGGACGGCCCCCGAATCGTCTGTACGACGCTACAGAACGACGAGAATTGGGGTGCGAACCCGACCGGCGAAGACAAGAGTGTGCCAGTGCTGATCAGACTGCTCCGGGCGTACCTGCGCCCATACTCCCGACCGATCACCCTGCTGGTGGCCCTCCAGCTGGTGTCCACCCTCGCGGCGCTCTACCTGCCCACGCTCAACGCCGACATCATCGACAAGGGCGTGGTCACGGGCGACACCGGCTACATCCTGCGCCTGGGCGCCGTGATGATCGGCGTCACCCTGCTCCAGGCGCTCTGCTCGATCGGCGCCGTCTACTACGGCGCCCGCACCGCCATGGCCTTCGGCCGCGACCTGCGGGCCGCCGTCTTCGACCGGGTGCAGAGCTTCTCCTCCCGCGAGGTCGGCCAGTTCGGCGCCCCGTCGCTGATCACCCGCACCACCAACGACGTCCAGCAGGTCCAGATGCTGGCCCTGATGAGCTTCACCCTGATGGTCGCCGCACCGATCATGTGCGTCGGCGGCATCATCATGGCGCTCAACCAGGACGTCCCGCTGTCCGGCCTGCTGCTCGCCGTCATCCCCGTGCTCGGCATCGTCGTCGTCCTGCTGGTGCGCGCCCTGCGGCCGAAGTTCCGCAGCATGCAGGTGAAGATCGACACCGTGAACCGGGTGCTGCGCGAGCAGATCACCGGCATCCGGGTCATCCGCGCCTTCGTCAAGGACGGCCACGAGCAGCAGCGCTTCGCCGACGCCAACGAGGACCTCACCCAGGTCGCCCGGCAGGTCGGCCGGCTGATGTCCGTGATGTTCCCCGCCGTCATGCTGGTCGTCAACGTCTCCAGCGTCGCCGTGCTCTGGTTCGGCGCCCACCGCATCGACAGCGGCGGCATGGAGATCGGCGGGCTCACCGCCTTCCTCTCCTACCTGATGCAGATCCTGATGAGCGTCATGATGGCCACCTTCATGTTCATGATGGTGCCGCGCGCCGAGGTCTGCGCCGAACGCGTCGAGGAGGTCCTCGGCACCTCCTCCAGCGTCGTCCCGCCCGCCGCCCCGGTCACCGAGGTGCTGCGCCGCGGCAACCTGGAACTGCGCGACGTCGACTTCCGCTACCCCGGCGCCGAGGCCCCGGTACTGCGCGGCGTCGACCTCACCGCCCGCCCCGGCGAGACCACCGCCATCATCGGCTCCACCGGCGCCGGCAAGTCCACCCTGCTCGGCCTCGTCCCCCGGCTCTTCGACGTCACCTCCGGACAGGTCCTGCTCGACGGCACCGACGTGCGCGAGCTCTCCGCCGACACGATCGCCGACAGCGTCGGCATCGTCCCGCAGAAGCCCTACCTCTTCACCGGCACCGTCGCCAGCAACCTCCGCTACGGCCGCCCCGACGCCACCGACGAGGAGCTCTGGCACGCCCTGGAGATCGCCCAGGCCAAGGACTTCGTCGAGAAGCTGCCCGAAGGCCTGGACGCCCCCATCTCCCAGGGCGGCAGCAACGTCTCCGGCGGCCAGCGCCAGCGCCTGGCCATCGCCCGGGCCCTCGTCCGGCGGCCCGACGTCTACCTCTTCGACGACTCCTTCTCCGCGCTCGACTACGCCACCGACGCCAGGCTGCGCAAGGCCCTCGCCCGCGAGACCTCCGACGCCACCGTCCTGATCGTCGCCCAGCGCGTCTCCACCATCCGCGACGCCGACCGGATCATCGTCCTCGACGAGGGCGCCGTCGTCGGCACCGGCACCCACCGCGAACTGATGGCCGACAACCCGACGTACCGGGAGATCGTGCTCTCCCAGCTCACCGAGCAGGAGGCGGCGTGACCACCCCAGGAAAGCCCGCCGGAAAGCCGGCCGGGGCCCCCGCCGGACCGGGCGCCGGACAGCCCGCGGACAAGCTCCCCAGCGACTCCCAGGCCGCCGCCGCCCGCCGCGGACCGGCCGGACCGGGCCGCTTCATGGGCGGCCAGGGCACCGAGAAGTCCATGGACTTCAAGGGCTCCGGCAAACGCGTGCTCGGCCTGCTGCGCCCCGAACGCAACGTCCTGATCGGCGTCCTGCTGCTCGGCGTGCTCGGCATCGGCTGCGCCGTCACCGGCCCGAAGATCCTCGGCGACGCCACCGACCTGATCTTCGCCGGCGTCATCGGCGCCCGCTTCCCCGCCGGCACCTCCAAGGCCGAGGTCATCGCCGGACTGCGCGCCCACGGCGACGGCGGCGTCGCCGACCTGCTCTCCGCCGTCGACTTCACCCCCGGCCAGGGCATGGACTTCGGCGCCATCGGCTCCATCCTGCTCTGGGTGCTCGGCATCTACCTCGCCTCCGCCCTCTTCGGCATCGTCCAGGGCCGCCTGGCCACCCGGGCGATCCAGTCCGCCAGCTACCGGCTGCGCCAGGACGTCGAGGCCAAACTCGCCCGGCTGCCGCTCAGCTACTTCGACAGGCAGCCGCGCGGCGAGGTGCTCAGCCGGGTCACCAACGACATCGACAACATCGGCCAGTCGATGCAGCAGACCATGGGACAGATCGTCAACTCGCTGCTCACCGTGGTCGGTGTGCTCGCGATGATGTTCTGGATCTCCCCGATCCTCGCCGCGATCGCCCTGGTCTCCGTACCGCTCTCGGTGGTCGTCGCCGCCAAGGTCGGCAAGCGGGCCCAACCGCAGTTCGTCCAGCAGTGGAAGTCCACCGGCCAACTCAACGCCCACATCGAGGAGATGTACACCGGCCACACCCTGGTCAAGGCGTTCGGCCGGCACCGCGAGTCCGCCGAGACCTTCCGCGAGCACAACGACGCGCTGTTCCACGCCAGCTTCCGCGCCCAGTTCATCTCCGGGATCATCCAGCCCGCGATGATGCTGATCGGCAACCTGCAGTACGTGCTGGTCGCCGTGGTCGGCGGCCTGCGGGTGGCCAGCGGCTCGCTGTCCATCGGCGACGTCCAGGCCTTCATCCAGTACTCCCGGCAGTTCAGCCAGCCGCTCACCCAGGTCGCCAGCATGGCCAACCTGGTGCAGTCCGGGGTCGCCTCCGCCGAGCGCGTCTTCGAACTCCTCGACGCCCCCGAGCAGAGCCCCGAACCGGCCATGCCCGAGAAGCCCGACACCGTCCACGGCCGGGTCGTCTTCCAGGACGTGTCCTTCCGCTACGACCCCGACAAGCCGCTCATCGACGACCTCTCGCTCAAGGTCGAACCCGGCCAGACCGTCGCCATCGTCGGCCCCACCGGCGCCGGCAAGACCACCCTGGTCAACCTGCTGATGCGGTTCTACGAGGTCAGCTCCGGGCGCATCACCCTCGACGGCATCGACATCGCCGCGATGTCCCGCGAGGACCTGCGCTCCGGCATCGGCATGGTCCTCCAGGACACCTGGCTGTTCGGCGGCACCATCGCCGACAACATCGCCTACGGGGCCGGCTCCGCCACCCGCGACGAGGTCGTCGAGGCCGCCCGGGCCGCCCACGTCGACCGCTTCGTCCGCACCCTCCCGGACGGCTACGACACCGTCATCGACGACGAGGGCACCGGCGTCAGCGCCGGCGAGAAGCAGCTGATCACCATCGCCCGGGCCTTCCTCGCCCAGCCGTCCATCCTGGTCCTCGACGAGGCCACCAGCTCCGTCGACACCCGCACCGAGGTGCTCATCCAGCGGGCCATGGCCCGGCTGCGCACCGGCCGCACCAGCTTCGTCATCGCCCACCGGCTCTCCACCATCCGGGACGCCGACGTGATCCTGGTGATGGAGAACGGCTCCATCGTGGAGCAGGGCTCGCACGACGAGCTGATCGCCGCCGACGGCGCCTACGCCCGGCTCTACCAGGCGCAGTTCGCGGAGGCCGTGGCCGAGGTGGACTGACCCGTCGTCACGCCCGGAGCCGGGACGGAACCCGCCGTCCCGGCTCCGCGCGCACCCGCCCCTCGCGGGGCACGACCGCCTTCGCTACGGTGGCCCCCGTGACCGCCCAGCCCACGGCCCCCGGACCGGCCCCCGACGCCTTCGAGGCGAACCGCCGCTACCTGGGCTCGGTCGCCTACCGGCTGCTCGGCTCCTTCACCGACGCCGAGGACGTCCTCCAGGACGCCTGGCTGCGCTGGCAGGACGCCGACCGCGCCGCCGTCGCCGACCCGCGCGCCTTCCTCACCACCGTGGTCACCCGGCTCTGCTACGACCAGCTGGGCTCCGCCCGCAGCCGCCGCGAGGCCTACTACGGCGAGTGGCTGCCCGAACCGTCCGTCTCCTACGCCGACGGCCCCGACTCCCCCGCCGACCTGGCCGAACGCGGCGAGTCCGTCTCCCTCGCCCTGCTCACCGTGCTGGAGCAGCTCACCCCGGCCGAGCGGGCCGCCTTCGTCCTGCACGACGTCTTCGCGGTCGGCTTCGAGTCCATCGCCGCCTCCCTGGACCGCACCCCGGACGCCACCCGCCAGCTCGCCTCCCGGGCCCGCCGCCGGGTCAAGGAGGGCGGCCGGCACCCCGGCGGCACCGACCCGGCCGAACACCGGCGGGCCGTCGAGGCGTTCGCCTCCGCCAGCGCCCGGGGCGACATCCTCGGCCTGATGGCGGTCCTCGACCCCGACGTGGTCTGGCACGCCGACGGCGGCGGCATCGTCCGCGCCGCCGCCCGCCCGGTGCGCGGCGCCGACAAGGTCGCCCGCCTGGTGGCCGGACTGGTCGCCAAGTGGTTCACCCCCGACGCCGCGATCGCCCTCGCCGCCGTCAACGGCGAACCCGGCCTGGTCTGGTACGAGCGCGGCACCGGCAGCGTCGGCGGGGTGCTGGCCTTCGCCGTGGCCGACGGCCGGATCACCGAGGCCTTCGTCGTGGTCAACCCCGAGAAGCTCGGCCGGATCGACCCGGTCACGACCCGCTGAACCGGGCCCCGCCGGGCTGTGACGCGGGTCACCGTCACACTCCGGCCGCCCGCGTCGTCCCCTTCCCGAACAGCGCTCCACCGGAGCGCCCCACGAGGAGGCGGACGAGATGAGCAGCACCACCAGCACCGATCAGCGGATCGTCGTCCTCGGCGCCGGGTACGCCGGGATCACCGCGGCCAAGGGCGCCGGACGCCACCGCGCCGTCACCCTGGTCGCCCCCGAGGAGCGGCTCCTGCACCGCATCCGCCAGCACGAGACCGCCGCCGGCTGCGGCCGCGACTGGCCCGCGCTCACCGAACTCGCCCGCGGCCGCCGGATCGAGCACCGCCGGGCCCGGGCCGTCGCACTCGACCTGGCCGGGCACGAGGTCCTCCTCGACGACGGCACCACCCTCGGCTACGACACCCTGGTCCACGCCCTCGGCAGCCGCACCGCCTGGCACGGCGTCCCCGGCGCCGCCGAGCACGCCCACCCCGTGGAGCGCGCCGCCGAGGTCCGCCGGCTCATCCGCGAGGCCGCCCGCCCCGGCACCCTCGCCGTCGTCGGCGGCGGCGCCACCGGCATCGAACTGGCCGCCGAACTCGCCGAGGCCCATCCCGACTGGCGGGTGCGGATCGTCGCCTCCGGCACCGTCGGCGGCGCCTACTCGCCCAAGGGCCGCGCCCACATCCGGCGCGTCCTCGACCGCCTCGGCGTCGACGTCCACGAGGACGCCACCGTCACCGAGGTCACCCCCGGCGGGCCGCTCACCACCGCCGGCCCGGTCGACGCCGACCTCACCCTGTGGGCCGCCTCGCTGGAACCCCACCCGCTGGCCGCCGAGGCCGGACTGGCCGTCGACGAGCGCGGCCGCGCCCTGGTGGACGACCACCTGCGGTCGGTCTCGCACCCGGACGTCCACGTGGTCGGCGACGCCGCCGCCGTCACCGTCCCCGGCGTCGGCACCCTGAGGATGGGCTGCGCCACCGCGCTGCCGCAGGGCCAGTACGTGGGCCGGCTGCTCGACGGGCGCACCTCGGCGCCGTTCTCCTTCACGTACCTCGTGCAGTGCCTCAGCCTGGGCCGGCGGGACGGGCTGCTCCAACTGGTCCACCCCGACGACTCGATGAAGCCCACCGTGCTCACCGGCACCGCGGGGCGGCTGGCCAAGGCCGGGATCGTCGGCCTCGTCCTCGGCGCGCTCAAGTAGCCGCCGGGGGCCACCGGTTCCGTCCGGGGCCTACCGGTTCCTGTGCCCGGCGGGAACGCGGAAGGGCCCGGGCAGTCCCGCCCGGGCCCTCCTCGTACCGCTTCCCGCTACGCCTACTTCTTGTCCTTCGGCGTCTCGGCGTCGGTGGACAGCGCGGCGATGAAGGCCTCCTGCGGGACCTCCACGCTGCCGACCATCTTCATCCGCTTCTTGCCTTCCTTCTGCTTCTCCAGCAGCTTCCGCTTACGGGAGATGTCACCGCCGTAGCACTTGGCGAGGACGTCCTTGCGGATCGCGCGGACCGTCTCACGGGCGATCACCCGGGAGCCGATGGCGGCCTGGATCGGCACCTCGAACTGCTGGCGGGGGATGAGCTTCTGCAGCTTGCCGGCCATCATCACGCCGTAGCCGTAGGCCTTGTCCTTGTGCACGATCGCGGAGAACGCGTCCACCGGGTCGCCGTGCAGCAGGATGTCGACCTTCACCAGCTGGGCGGCCTGCTCGCCGATGGGCTCGTAGTCGAGCGAGGCGTAGCCGCGGGTCTTGGACTTCAGCTGGTCGAAGAAGTCGAAGACGATCTCCGCGAGCGGCAGGGTGTAGCGCAGCTCGACCCGGTCCTCGGAGAGGTAGTCCATGCCCTGGAGGTTGCCGCGGCGGGACTGGCAGAGCTCCATGATCGCGCCGACGAACTCGTTCGGCGCCAGGATGGTGCCGCGCACGACCGGCTCGAACACCTCGGAGATCTTGCCGCTCGGGAACTCGCTCGGGTTGGTGACGGTGTGCTCGGTGCCGTCCTCCATCACCACCCGGTAGACCACGTTCGGGGCGGTGGAGATCAGGTCGAGGTTGAACTCGCGCTCCAGGCGCTCCCGGATGATCTCCAGGTGCAGCAGGCCGAGGAAGCCGCAGCGGTAGCCGAAGCCCAGCGCGACCGAGGTCTCCGGCTCGTACACCAGGGCGGCGTCGTTGAGGCGCAGCTTGTCCAGGGCGTCGCGCAGCAGCGGGTAGTCCGAGCCGTCCAGCGGGTACAGGCCCGAGAACACCATCGGGCGCGGGTCCTTGTAGCCGCCGAGCGCCTCGGTGGCGCCCTTGTGCATCGAGGTGATCGTGTCACCGACCTTGGACTGCCGGACGTCCTTCACACCGGTGATGATGTAGCCGACCTCGCCGACGCCGAGGCCGTCGGCGACCTTCGGCTCGGGCGAGATGACGCCGATCTCCAGCAGCTCGTGGGTGGCGCCGGTCGACATCATCGCGATGCGCTCGCGCTTGGTGAGCTGGCCGTCCACGACACGGACGTAGGTGACCACGCCGCGGTAGGAGTCGTACACCGAGTCGAAGATCATCGCGCGGGCCGGGGCGTCCTTGACGCCGACCGGGGCCGGGACGGTGTTGACGATGTGGTCCAGCAGGTCCTCGACGCCGAGACCGGTCTTGGCGCTGACCTGGAGCACGTCGGAGGGGTCGCAGCCGATGATGTGGGCGATCTCGGCGGCGTACTTCTCCGGCTGGGCGGCCGGCAGGTCGATCTTGTTGAGGACCGGGACGATCGTGAGGTCGTTCTCCAGCGCCAGGTACAGGTTGGCGAGGGTCTGGGCCTCGATGCCCTGGGCCGCGTCGACCACCAGGACGGTGCCCTCGCAGGCCGCGAGGGAGCGGGACACCTCGTACGTGAAGTCCACGTGGCCGGGGGTGTCGATCATGTTGAGGATGTGGGTCGTCCCGGCGTCCGGCCCGGTCTTCGGGGCCCACGGGAGGCGGACCGCCTGCGACTTGATGGTGATGCCGCGCTCGCGCTCGATGTCCATGCGGTCGAGGTACTGGGCGCGCATCTGCCGGGGGTCGACGACGCCGGTGATCTGCAGCATCCGGTCTGCGAGCGTCGACTTGCCGTGGTCGATGTGGGCGATGATGCAGAAGTTGCGGATCAGCGCCGGGTCGGTACGGCTGGGCTCTGGCACATTGCTGGGGGTCGCGGGCACCTTGGTCCGATTCTCCGTTGGTCCGGGGCCGGGGGTGTCCGGATCATCGCTGACCGGCTATCCCGGGGACCGGACAGTCTCGTCCGATCGAAATAGTTCCTCCCATCCTCCCACGACTACGGGGCGGGACGCCGTTCGGGCACCTCACAGCCTCCCGAGGGCGCCCGAAGGGCTTCGCCCGGCCGCACCGAGGGGTTCCGCGGCTCGGCCGGGTACGTGCGGTGGCGGGAGCTGCCGCACCACTTCTCCCGGCCTTCTACCGGCCGCGGACCGGCCGCCGGTTTGGGGCGGGCGGCGGGCCCCTGGTAGCGTGGTCAGCTGCACCTGGCCTCGGCATGCCCTCTCAGCTGGTCCGACGGCCGCACGGTGCAGCCCGTTCAAACCATTCAGACAAGACTGAGGCTCCTTCGTGGCGAACATCAAGTCCCAGATCAAGCGCAACAAGACCAACGAGAAGGCGCGCCTGCGCAACAAGGCCGTCAAGTCCTCGCTGAAGACCGCTCTGCGCAAGGCCCGTGAGGCCGCTGCCGCCGGTGACACCGAGAAGGCCACCGTGCTGGCCCGCGCCGCCTCCAAGGCGCTCGACAAGGCCGTGAGCAAGGGCGTCATCCACGCCAACCAGGCCGCCAACAAGAAGTCGGCCATCACCAAGCGCGTCAACACCGCCGTCCAGGCCTGACGCCCCCGGGGGCTCCGGCCCCCACCGCCTCAGGGCGACCGGCCCTCTACCCGGAACCCCGAGGCGTGCGAGACTCGCACCGCACGCGGCCTGCGTTCGCCACGCGGGTGCGGTGCAGCACGAGCTGTACGACAGGCGCCGCAGTCATCCTCTCCCCGAGGGCGACTGCGGCGCCTGTCGCGTTCCGCGCCCCGGCCGCTAGGGTCGGTCAGGCGCGACCGGGGGTGCGGGGAGCACCCACGGCGGCCAGTCCCGAGGGGGGAACTTCCATGACGACGCCACCGCCGCCACCGCCGTCGCCGGGTCCGGGTCCGGGCCAGGGTCCGGGTCCGGGTTCGAACGGACCGGGCTACGGCTTTCCGCAGCAACCGGCCACGGCGCCCGCACCCGGCACGGGCGGGCCGGGCGGACCCGGTGGATCCGGCGGGCTCGGCGGGCCGGGGGCCGGCAGCTTCGGGCCGCCGCTCGGGCTGCCGACCGCGCCCGGGCTGCCCACCGCGCCGCCCAAGGGCGGTGGGCTGCGCCGCAACGCCGTCTGGGCCTTCGTCGGCGCGGTCCTCGCCTCGGCCGGCTGGGCCGCCGCCGTGGTGGCCGTCCCGGACCTCGTCAGCAACGACTCCTCACCGCGCAGCCTCGGCAACTACCACCTCTCCGACGACTTCTGCGCCACCGCGAAGCCCTCCCGGCTGCTGGAGACCTACACCGTCACCACGGACAGCAGTTCGCCGTCCCACCACACCGACCGGACCGCCGCCCTGGACAGCATGAACTGCTCCATGTCGCTCAAGCGGACCGGCGGCGGCACCGACAGCGAGTACGCCAGCGTGTACATCCGTGCCGACCTGCACAAGGCCGTCAACCCGGCACCCGAGCAGACGGCCGGCAAGGAGCTCTACCGGGCCCGGGGCTACCAGATCACCGACATCCCGGGGATCGGCGAGGACGCGTTCTTCATCTACAAGGACGACGGCGGTTCGGGCTCGTACCACAGCCTGTTCGGCGAGGTGCAGATCCGCGACGGCGGGATGACCTACTACATCAGCTACAACGCCAGTTACACCCAGGGGAAGGCCAACCCGCCGTCCATGACCGAGCTCCGCAACGACCTGCAGACCGACGCCGACAACGCCGTACGGGCCATGCGCAAGTAGCGGTCCGCCGCCGCCGCGGTCAGTACGAGGGACGGGAGCCGGCCCGGGCGGCCTTGGCGACGGCCACCACCGCCCGCTCCAGGGCGAAGGCCGGGTCGGCCGAGCCGCCCTTGACCGCCGCATCGGCCTGGGCGATCGCGGTGAGCGCCGTGGCCACCGCATCGCCGGTCCACCCGCGCATCTGCTGACGGACCCGGTCAACCTTCCACGGCGGCATGCCCAACTCGCGGGCCAGATCGGCCGGACGCATGTTCCGCCCGGTCGTCGCCAGCCGGCCGATGCTGCGCACGCCGGAGGCCAGCGCGTAGGTGATGCCGGTCGGCGGCTGGCCGACGGCCAGCGCCCAGCGCAGCCGCTCCAGCGCCTCGGCCGCCCGGCCGGTGACCGCCAGGTCAGCCACCTCGAACCCGGTCGCCTCGGCCCGGCCGCTGTAGTAGCGGGCCACCACCGTCTCGTCGATCGTGCCCTCGACGTCCGAGGTCAACTGGCTGCACGCGGCGGCGAGTTCGCGCAGGTCGCTGCCGAGCGCGTCCAGCAGTGCCTGGCAGGCCTCCTGGGTCGCGGAGCGGCCCAGCGTACGGAACTCGCCCTTGACGAAGGCCAGCCGCTCGCCCGCCTTGGCCAGCTTGGCGCAGGCCACCTCGCGCCCGCCCGCCTTGCGCCCGAAGTCCAGCAGGCCCTTGCCCTTGGCCCCGCCGGCGTGCACCAGGACGATGATCACTTCCTCGGCCGGGGCCTCGATGTACGCCTTGACCTCCTTCACCGACTCGGCGGAGAGGTCCTGCGCGGCCCGGACCACGATCACCTTGCGCTCGGCGAACAGCGAGGGCGTGGTCAGCTCGGCCAGACTGCCCGGCTGCAGGCCGCCGGGCGGGAGGTCCCGCACGTCGGTGTCCGGGTCCGCCGCCCTGGCCGCGGCCACCACCTGGGCGACCGCACGGTCCAGCAGCAGCTCCTCCTGACCGACCGCGAGGGTCAGCGGGGCGAGCAGGTCGTCGGGTGCACTCTTCCTGGCCATCGCCTACCAGCATCCCACGCGCCGCGGACACTCCCGCCCGGACGGGCGGGAGCGTACGGGCGGGGGCGTGCGGGCGGGGGCGGGGGACGGGGGCCAGTGGTCCGGGGCCGGGGCCGGGGCTCGTGAAGGCCGACCGCCCTGCGGGGGCGCGCGGCCCGACCTGGAGAATGGCCCGGTGACCGAGAACCACACCCCCGACCTGCCGGACGTCGAAGACCCGTTCGTCCGCCAGCTGCTCGTCCTGCCCGACCGCGACACCGCCGACGAAGCCGCCGAGGAGCTCTCCGCCGCCCATCCCGACCTCGGCGACCTGGAGATCGTCCGCGACGCGCTGGCCGGCGAGGACGACGCCGAGGACGCCCAGTGGCTCGTCGTCCTCGACCCCCCGTCCGACGGCTGGACGCCCACCCTCCTGCACGCCCTCGACACCGTCGCGGCCTCCTACGAGGGCTGGCGCGAGGAGGCCTGACCCGACCGTCGCCCGCCCCCGGCGCTCCCGGCGCCCCCGGCGCTCGCCGAGGTGGTCAGTTCGGCAGCACCCAGTCCGGCCGCCAGGTCCCGGGGGCGTCGTGGGCGGGCGTGGTGGCGGCGAGGTGGGCCCGGAGGGTGGCCAGGGCGGGGTGGGGGTTGTCCCGGTGCCACAGCAGCGAGTGCGGGTAGACCGGCGTCGGGTCGGTCACCGGGATGCGGCGCAGACCGTGCCCGGCGGGCCAGACCAGCCGGGTGCGCTCGCTCATGAAGGTGGCCAGGGCCGGGGTGTCGGCGACGGTGTCCAGCAGCGCGTCGGAGCCGAAGTTGGGGCCGGTCGCCTCGATGGTGAGGCCGAACTCGGCGACCAGGTCGTCGTAGTAGGCGGCCCACTCGGTGCCGGGGGCGATGCCGGGCATCCAGATCCGGTGGCCGACCAGCTGGGCGACGGTCACCGAACGCGCGCCCGCCAGCGCGTGCGCCGGACCGGTGAGCAACTGCAAGGGCTCGTCGAGCACCCGGACGGACTCGACGTCCTCCGGGAAGGGCCGCCCGGGTGCGGCGACGGCACGGAAGGACGCGTCGATCGCCCCCGAGCGGATCGCGGCGACGGCCGCCGCCACGTCGAACAGCATCACCACGTCCAACTCGATCCCGGGGTGCGCGCGGTGGAAGTCGCGCATCAGACCCGACCCGGCGCCGCGCGAGGCGATGATGTCGACCCGCAGCGGCCGACGGCCCGTCCGCACCGAGGCGACGGCCCGCTCGGCGGCGCGCAGCAGTTCACGTGCGTGGGGCAGGAACGCCTGTCCGTCGATGGTGAGTTCGGCGCCGCGCGGGGTGCGGGTGAACAGGCGCACCCCGAGGTCGCGCTCCAGGGCGGCGATGCGCTTGGAGACGGCCTGCTGGGTGACCGCCAGGTCGACGGCGGCCTTCTGGAACTGGCCGGCCTCGGCGGCGGCGGCGAAGGTGCGTACGGCTTCGAGGTCCACGTCGGCCCACCCTAGGCCGATCCGACGCGCAATGTCAGACACGCCCTTGTGAACAACGGATGGTTGTACCCGTGGGGCGGATCGGTTCTTTGACCTGCGGTCGAGCCGCTCGGTTAGCTCTCCCCGGTCAACGTCGGATTGTTCGAACGGGATGCCGAGGGAGTGCGCCGGACATGGTGGGCACGGGGGACGCGGCAGGTGCGGCAGCCGCCGCAGGCACGGCAGCGACAGCGACAGCGGGCAGGTTCGGCAGGAGACGGCTGGGACCGCGGTTCGGGTGGCTGTGGGCGGCCTACGCGGTCAGCGCGTGCGGGTCCGGACTGGGATTCGGCGCCCTGCCGCTGCTGGCCGTCCTGGTGCTGCACGCCGGGCCCGCCCAGGTGTCCGCACTGTCCGCCGTGGGCCCCGCCGTGGGGGCGCTGATCGCGCTGCCGCTCGCCCCCCTGGGTGGAGTTCCGGCGCAAACGCCCGGTGATGATCACCATGGACCTGGTCCGGTTCGCGGCCATGGCGACGATCCCGGCCGCCTACGCCCTCGGGCTGCTCGGCTTCGCCCAACTGCTGGCGGTCTCGGCCGTCGTCGCCGCGGCCAAGATCGCGTTCAACGCGGCCGCCGGCGCCCACCTCAAGGCCCTGGTCCGACCCGAGGACCTCCTGGTGGCCAACTCCCGCTTCGAATCGACGAACTGGAGCTCCATCGCGATCGGACCGCCCCTGGGCGGGGCCGCCATCGGCCTGTTCGGACCGGTCACCACCGTGATCGCCGACGCCCTCAGCTACCTGCTCTCCGCCCTCGGCATCGGCGCCATCCGCGGCCGGGAGGAGACCCCACCGCCCGCCGGGCGGAACCCGCGGCGGGCCGGCTCGGTCCTCGACGGCTGGCGGCACATCCTCGGCGACCCCGAGCTGCGGGCGCTCTACCTCAACAACCTGCTCGTCTCCGGGCTGATCATGGCCACCGAACCGCTGCTGGCCGTCCTCATGCTGCGCCAACTCCACTTCCCGCCCTGGCAGTACGGCCTCGCCTTCGCCGCCCCCTGCCTCGGCGGACTCATCGGCTCCCGGCTCGCCCAGCGTGTCGTGACCCGCTACGGCCGGCACCGGGTGTTCCGGACCGTCGGCGCCCTGCGCGCCGTGTGGCTGATCGGCCTGGTCCTCGTCCGCCCCGGCGTCGTCGGCCTGGTCACCGTGATGGCCGTCGAACTCGCCATCATCATCAACATGAGCCTCTACACCCCGGTGCTCGCCACCCACCGGCTCGAACGCACGCCCGAGCACCTCCTCGCCCGCACCCTGTCCGCCTGGTCCATCGGCCAGCAGACCGCCATCGCCGTCTGCACCGCCCTCGGCGGCCTCCTCGCCGACACCACCGGCCCACGCACCGCCCTCGCCGCCGCGGGCCTCCTCATCCTGGCCACCCCCCTCCTCCTCCCCCGGGGCACCCCCGCCCCGGCCCCTCACCTCCCGGCCCCCACCCGTTCCTGAGGCCGCCGGGCCCCACGCCTACCCAATTCGGGTGAAGGTCCGTCCACCCACCGACGGGGCGGCGGCGGGCCACCGTAGCCTCGGTGGCGCCCCGTCGCCGCTCGGGTGCGCGATCCGGGCGAAGGTGCGGGATCCGTCGATCCGGAAGGCCACCGACACCATGACACGCTCAGCGGGCGGACACGACGAGACGCCGACGCCCGGCGGGCCCTCCCGCCGCCACCTGCTCAGGATCGGCATCGGCGTCGCCGTGGGGGCCGGGGCCCTCGGCTCCGGCGCTCCCGCCGCGCTCGCCAACGGCCCGTACGACCCGACCGCCCCGACCATCGCGACCAAGATCAAGAACCTCAGCGGCCCGGCCGAGACCGGATCGTTCGGCGCCGCGTGGACCGACCTCGGCATCCCCGTCCGGTGCCCGGACGGCACCATGCTCTTCGTCTGCGGCGACACCTACTCCGGCGACCAGCTCTTCACCGGCCAGTGGAACGCGCCCGTCGGACTGCGCTCCAGCAGCGCCGACCTGGACAACCTGCGCATCGACGGCGTCGTCCAGGGCGCCTACGGCATCAGCCTCGTCGACGAGCCGCACACCCAGGTCGGCGACAAGTTCACGACCGCGATCCCCTCCGACGCCTTCGTCGTCGACGGTGTGATGTACATGCACCTGATGCGCGGGGTCATCTACGACACCCACCACACCGACTTCTGGCGCTCCACCGACAACGGGCAGACCTGGGAGTACCTGTGCCAGTGGCCCGGTGACATGTACGGCGGGCAGTTCCAGCAGAAGACCTACGCGGTGGCCGACGACGGCTACTGCTACGTGCTGTCCACGGTCTTCAACCGTGAGGTGGAATCGGGGATGCTGCTGCACCGGGTGCGGAAGGAGAGCCTCGGCACCCCGGACGCCTACGAGCCCTGGGGCTACACCGACGGCAACTGGCAGTGGAACGCCCCCGCCCCGACGACCGTCTTCGGCACCCGCAAGTGGGGCGAGCTGTGCTTCCGCGCCATGGACGGCAAGTACGTCCTCACCTGGCTGAACACGGACCCGCTGTCGATCAGGGCGATGGTCTTCGCACTCCCGACCTCGGACCTCACCAGGACGCTGGAACAGGCCATGATCCTCCCCGGCGCCCCGGGCCAGGAGACCGCCAACTTCGTGGCCAGCCCGTACGGCGGCTTCGTCATCCCCGGCTCGACGTTCGGCAACTTCCACATCGTCGTCAGCCAGTGGTACGACGTGACGAACTACCGGATCATGCAGTACCGGATCAACATGCTCTCCTGACCGCTCCTGCCCCGGCCTGGTCTTCCCCGGCCCAACTGGCCCGGGCCGAAGGCCCACTGCTCCGGTGGCGGGGGGGGGGGGGGGGGGGCGCGGCCGCCCCCCCCCCCCACCGCCCCCGGC